>DASTYT010000067.1 GCA_035764725.1 Candidatus Methylomirabilota bacterium
GCCACCTGTGCATGGCGATGCGCGGCGTGGAGCAGAAGAACGCCGACGTCGTCACCGCGTACGCCCTCGGTGTCATGAAAACCGACCCCGCATTTGCCGAAGAATTTCGCGCCTCCGTGACCGGCCGCTCGGGCCGCTAAGCACCCTACACGCGAACCTCTATATAAAGGAGAAGGCAGGAAACAATGTCGATCAAGCCCGACAAGTGGATTACCCGCATGGTCAAGGAAACCCGCATGATCGAGCCGTATCAGGAGTCCCAGGTCAAAGACGGCCAAGTATCGTTCGGTGTGTCGTCGTACGGCTACGACATTCGCATCGCCGACGAGTTCAAGATCTTCACCAATATCAATACGACCGTCGTCGACCCCAAGAACTTCGATCCCAAGTCGTTCGTCGACTACAAAGGACCCGTCGCCATCATTCCGCCCAACTCCTTCGCGCTCGGGCGCAGCGTCGAGTACTTCCGCATCCCGCGCAACGTGCTCACCATTTGTGTCGGCAAGTCCACCTACGCGCGCTGCGGCATCATCACCACCGTCACCCCGTTCGAGCCCGAGTGGGAAGGCTACGTGACCCTCGAGATCAGCAACACCACCCCGCTGCCCGCGAAGATCTATGCCAACGAGGGCATCGCGCAGGTGCTGTTCTTCGAATCCGACGAGGCCTGCCTGACGTCGTACGCGGACCGGCAGGGGAAGTACCAGGGCCAGCAGGGGATCGTGCTCCCCACCGTCTAGGCCCGGCGGCCTCCCCCCGGGCGAGGCCAGGAGGAACGTCCATGGCAGAGCAAAAGAAGAAGGAAACGAGGCCGCAGAAGCCGCCCGAGGGCGACGAGTCCGGGGCGGGAAGCGGTGAGCTCGCCAAGAAGGGCAAGAAGCTCAAGGAAGACCTCGACAACCTGCTCGACGAGATCGACGACATCCTCGAGGAGAATGCCGAGGAGTTCGTGAAGAGCTACGTGCAGCGCGGAGGCGAATAGGTGCCGATCTACGAGTACACATGCCTCGCGTGCGAGCGCGAGTTCGAGAAGCTGGTGCAGGGCGCGGTGGCGGTGGCCTGCCCCGCGTGCGGGGGCGAGCGCGTGATGCGGCGGCTGTCGCTCTTCCGCGCCCGCACCACGGTGGCGGCGGGCCCGGCGTCGGAGGGCGGCGCCGCGTCGATGGGCGGCTGCTGCGGCGGCGGCTGCGGGTGTCACTAGCGATCGAGGACGGGGCCGTCTAATCATCGGGGGCCCTCGTGGCCCCCTTTTTTGTTCAGGAGGCGCATGCCGAGGACCATCCTGGAGCCACGGATCCGGATCGAGCACCTCTCGATCCTCGACGCCGACGGCAATCTCGATTCGGCCCTGGAGCCATCGCTCAGCGCCGAGGAGCTCCTGCAGCTCTATCGCGCCATGGTCCTGGGCCGTCGCCTGGATGAGCGCATGGTGCGGCTGCAGCGCCAGGGGCGCATCGGCACCTTCGCGCCGATCAAGGGCCAGGAAGCGGCGCAGGTGGGCAGCGTCTTCACCCTGCGTCCCACCGACTGGATGGTGCCGTCCTTCCGTGAGACCGCCGCCATGATCTTCCGGGGATGGACCATCGAGCAGCTCCTGCTGTTCTTCTCCGGCCACCTCGAGGGCGGCCGGCCCGCGCCCGAGCAGCATGACCTTCCCGTGTGTATCCCGGTGGCGACCCAGCTGCCCCACGCCGTCGGGCTCGCCTATGCCGCGCAGTACCGCGGGGACGATGCGGTGGTCATGGCCTACTGCGGCGACGGCGCGACCTCCGAGGGCGATTTCCACGAGGCGCTCAACTTCGCCGGCGTCTGGCACGTGCCCCTGGTGCTCGTGGTGCAGAACAACCAGTGGGCCATCTCGGTCCCGCTCAAGAAGCAGACGAACTCCGCCACCATCGCCCAGAAGGCGCTGGCCTACGGAGTGCCGGGCATTCAGGTGGATGGTAACGACGTGCTCGCGATGTACGCGGCGAGCCGCGAAGCGGTGGAGCGGGCTCGCGCGGGCGACGGCCCCACCCTGATCGAGGCGGTGACCTATCGGCTGGGGGTCCACACCACCGCCGACGACCCCACCAAGTACCGCTCCGAGGAAGAGGTGAAGGCCTGGGAGCGGAAGGACCCGCTCACCCGGTTCACCGCCTATCTCGAGAAGCGCAACCTCGCCGTCTCTGGTGTGGAGGCCGAGGTCGACGCGGAGATCGCCGCGGCGGTGGCGCGCTTCGAGGCGGCGGGCACGCCGGACCCGCTCGGCATGTTCACCCACGCCTACGGCGCGCCGCCCGCCGCGCTCGACGCGCAGCGCGAGGAGATGGCGGCGCGGCTGCGCGATCAGGCCCCGCCAGGAGCCGGCGGCGAGGGCCAGACGCCGGTGCCCATGCGCGGCCAGCGAATCACCCGGCGTTAGCCAGCCATGGCCGGGCACGCGGCGATGAGCAAGCTCAACATGGTGAAGGCGCTCAACCTCGCCCTCCAGCAGGAAATGGAGCGCGACCCCGACGTGCTCGTGCTCGGTGAGGACGTGGGCGTCGACGGTGGGGTGTTCCGGGTCACCGACGACCTCCAGCGGCAATTCGGCTCCCGCCGCGTCATCGACAGCCCCCTCGCCGAGGCCGCCATCGTCGGCACCGCGGTCGGCATGTCGCTCTACGGGCTCAAGCCCGTCTGCGAGATCCAGTTCTCGGGCTTCGCGTTCCAGTGCTTCCACCAGATCGAGAATCACGCCGCCCGCTATCGCCAGCGCTCGCAGGGTCGCTTCGGCTGCCAGATGGTGGTGCGCATGCCCTACGGCGGCGGGGTCCGCGCCCTCGAGCATCACTCGGAGAGCGAGGAGCAGTTCTACGCCCATATCCCCGGCCTCAAGATGGTGGTGCCCTCGGGGCCGCGCGCGGCGCGAGGGCTGCTCGCCGCCGCCATTCGCGATCCCGACCCCGTGATCTTCTTCGAGGCCAAGGCGCTGTACCACGCGGCCAAGGAGGAGGTGCCGGACGCGCCGGAAGTGCTCCCGCTCGGCAAGGCCCGTGTCGATCGCGAGGGACGCGACCTGACCATCGTGGCCTACGGGGCGATGCTGCGCGTGGCGCGTGAGGCCGCGGAGACCCTGGCCGCGGAGGACGGGGTGGAGACGGAGATCATCGATCTCCTCACGATCTCGCCGCTCGACCGCGAGACCCTCGCCGCATCGGTGGGAAAGACGGGCCGCGCGCTCGTGGTGCACGAGGCGCCGCGGAGCTTCGGCCCCGGCGCGGAGATCGCGGCGTCCATCATGGAAGGCGCGTTCCTCTCGCTCGAGGCCCCCGTCCGCCGCGTCACCGCCTACGACGTGCCGTTCCCCGGCTTCGCGCGGGAGAAGGCCACCGTGCCCGACGCCGCGCGCGTGCTCGCCGCGGCACGCGAGACCCTCGCCTACTAGCGGCATGTCCCGCGACTTCGCGCTGCCTGATCTCGGGGAGGGGCTCACCGAGGCCGAGATCGTCGAGGTGCTCGTCCACGAGGGGGAGGTGATCGCCGAGGACACCCCGCTGCTCGAGGTCGAGACCGACAAGGCCAAGGTCGAGATCCCGTCCCCGATGGGGGGCCGCGTGGAGAAGATCCACGTGACGCCGGGGCAGACCGTGAAGGTGGGCGCGGTGCTGGTGACCTTCGGCGACGCGGCAGGTTCCCCGCCCGCGCCCGCGGCACGTCCCGCGCCGGCAGCAGCTCGTCCCGCGCCTTCGGCACATCCCGCGCCGGTGGCAGCTCATCCCGCACCCGCGGCGGCCGCGTCCGCGCCGGCCTCGCCGCCTCCCCCGGTGCCGGCCGCGCCCCGGCCCGCGGGGCCGCCGCCGGCGACGCCGTCCACCCGGCGCCTGGCCCGCGAGCTCGGCGTGGACCTCGCGGCGGTGGCGGGGAGCGGGCCGGGCGGGCGCATCACCGACGACGACGTGCGCGCCCACTCCGGTGAGGGTGCCCGCGGGGCCGCGGTCGCGCGCGGGGCGGCTGCGCCCCACGCGCCCGTGACGCCGCGCTCCGCAGACGCGGCGGGTCCCGCCCGGCCACTCGCCCCGGTCGGGCTCACTCCGCCGGCGCTGCCGAGCTTCGAGCAGTGGGGACCGGTCGAGCGCGTGCCGCTCTCGCACCTCCGGCGCACCATCGCCGAGCGGATGGCGCTGTCCGCCGCGCTGATCCCGCACGTCAGCCACTTCGACCGCGCCGACATCACCGAGCTCGAGGCCATCGTGCGCGGCGGCTTCGAGGCGGCACGCGAGCGCGGTATCTACCTCACGTTGACGTCGTTCCTGCTCAAGGCGGTGGCCACCGCGCTCGGCCGGCATCCCCACTTCAACGCGAGCCTCGACCCCGGGGCGGGCGAGCTCGTGCTGAAGCGCTACGTGCACCTGGGCGTCGCGGTGGCGACGGATCGCGGCCTGATCGTGCCCGTGCTGCGTGATGTGGACAAGAAGTCGGTACTGGAGATCGCCCTCGAGCTGGCCGCGCTCGCCCAGCGCGTGCGCGACGGCAGGGCCACACTCGACGATCTCCGCGGTGGCAGCTTCACCCTCACCAACATCGGGGCCCTCGGCGGCACCGGTGCGATCCCGATCATCAACTATCCGGAGGTGGCGATTCTCGCGGTGGCGCGGGGTCGGCTCGAGCCCGTGGTGCGCGAGGGTCAGGTCGTGCCGCGGCTCTTGCTCCCCGTGACGCTGACCTTCGACCACCGCGTGGCCGACGGCGCCGACGGGGCGCGCTTCGCCGCCGACGTGGTCGCGCTGCTCGAAAACCCTGGCCGGCTGCTCCTGGGCCTCTGAGCCGAAGAGTCGGAGGGCGCCGCCGGTGGTGATGGGGGATCGGGTCGAGGAGGTCGACGTGGTGGTGGTGGGCGGCGGCCCCGGCGGCTACTCGGCGGCCTTCCGTTGCGCCGACCTCGGGCTCGAGAGCATCGTCGTCGACGCGGGCGCCCGCCTGGGCGGCGCGTGCCTCTACGAAGGGTGCATTCCGTCCAAGGCCCTGCTGCACGCGGCGCATCTCATCGGCGAGGCCGAGCGCGCCCGCGAGATCGGCCTCGACTTCGGCGCGCCCCACATCTCGCTCGACCCGCTCCGCAAGTGGAAGGCGGAGCGCGTCGTGGGCAGGCTGGCCCGCGGCCTCGCCGCGGTGGCGCGGGGAAAGAAGGTCGAGGTCGTGGGCGGCCGCGCGGTATTCGAGGGCTCGCGAGAGCTCCGGGTGGAGGGCGACGCGCCCATGAAGATCCGCTTCGGCCATGCCGTCGTGGCGGTGGGCTCCGCGCCCCGTGGCCTCCCGGGCGTCGAGCTCGGCGAGCGCGTGATGGACTCGACCGCCGCGCTCGACCTCCCCGACGTCCCCGAGCGCCTACTGGTCGTCGGGGGTGGATACATCGGGCTGGAGCTGGGGCAGGTGTACGCCGCGCTCGGTAGCCGCGTGACCCTGGTGGAGCTCACCGACGGGCTCTTGCCGGGCGTGGACCGCGACCTCGTCCAGCCGCTGGCGCGCCGTGTGGAGCGACAGTTCGCCGCCGTGCACCTCGCGACGCGCGTGATGGCGCTGCGCGAGGACGGCGGCAGCGTGGAGGCGACGCTGGAGGGCCGCGCCCCGGAGCGCTTCGACCGCGTACTGGTCGCGGTGGGGCGACGGCCGCTTACCGAGGGTCTCGGCCTCGAGATGACGCGCGTCCGGCTCGACGCGCGCGGGCTGATCGAAATCGATGCCCAGTGCCGCACTGCCGACCCGCGCATCCTGGCCGTCGGGGACGCGACCGGCGAGCCCATGCTCGCCCATCGCGCCATGCGCCAGGGCAAGGTCGCCGCCGAGGCCCTGGCCGGTCGGCCCGCCGCGTTCGACAACGCGGCGGTGCCCGCGGTGGTCTTCACGGACCCGGAGATCGCGTGGTGCGGCCTCGACGAGGCGGGGGCCCGCGCTGCCGGCCACGAGGTGAAGGTCGCGCGCTTCGCATGGGCCGCCTCGGGCCGGGCCGCCACCCTGGGCCGCGCGGACGGCCTCACCAAGCTCGTGGCCGAGGCGGCCACCGGTCGAGTCCTGGGCGTGGGCATGGTCGGGCCGGGCGCGGGTGAGCTCGCCGCGGAGGCCGCCCTCGCGGTGGAGAACGCGCTGACCGTCGAGGACGTGGCCCTGACGATTCACGCGCATCCCACCCTCTCGGAAGGTCTCATGGAAGCGGCGGAGTCGCTGCTCGACTGACCGGCCCCTCGCAGCGCGCTGGACACCTCGCCACGCGCGCCTCTATACTCGCGTCCACCATGGATCTTCGCCAGCTCGAGATCTTTGCCAAGGTCGCCGAGATAGGCTCCTTTTCGCGGGCAGCCGAGGCGCTGCACCTCACGCAGCCCACCGTGTCGGAGCACATCCGCGCGCTCGAGGACGAGCTGGGCGTGCGCCTGCTCGACCGCCTCGGGCGCGGGACGGCGACCACCCGGGCCGGCCAGCTCCTACTCTCCTACGCCTCGCGCATCCTGGCTCTCTCGCGCGAGGCGCGCCAGGCCCTCGAGGGCTATCAGGGGCGGATGCGCGGCGAGCTGGTCGTCGGCGGCAGCACGATCCCGGGCGAGTACCTGTTGCCGTCCGTGATCGGGCGCTTCCGCGAGAAGTTCCCCGAGGTGTCCACCACGCTCGTGATCGGCGCCAGCCAGGCGGTGGTGGACTGGGTCGCCGACGGTCGCGTGGAGCTGGGCGTGGTCGGCGCGCGCCTGCCGCAGCGCGGGCTCGAGTTCCACGACCTCAGCCTCGACGAGGAGGTCGTGGTGATTCCCCCGGGTCACCCATGGCAGGGCCGCGCCCAGGTCACGCTCGAAGAGCTCGCGCGCGAGCCGCTGCTCATTCGCGAGCGGGGGTCGGGGACGCGCGCGGCCTTCGAGTCGGCGCTGGAGCGCGGGGGCGTGGACCTCGGCACGCTGCGCATCGCGGGGGAGATGGGCTCGAATCAGGCCATCAAGCAGGCGGTCAAGGCGGGCATGGGGGTCACCGTGCTGTCACGGATCGCCGTCGAGGAGGAGAGCCGGCAGGGTCTGCTGGCCTACCTCCGTGTGCAGGACCTCGCTGTCACCCGCGGCTTCTACGTGGTGACGCACCGCGAGCGGAGCCGCTCGCCGGTGGCCGAGGCCTTCCGCCTCGTGCTGGAGGGCGGCTCAGGTTGAGGTGGCGGCCATAGCCGTTTTCGATGCGGCCTCAAATCCGCATCGAAACAGCCGATTTGACTTCCCTCGCTTAGGCCGTACCATGACCCGCGTCTCCGACTCACCTTCCATATCCCTCGCGCGATGGGAGAACTCCTCCATGGAGCGACGCGTGTTCTTGAGCACCGGCCTGGGAGCCTCGGTCGCCACGCTCATGTCCCGCCCGCTCGGCGCGCTCGCGCAAAGCGGCGCCGACGGAACCCGGTGGCGCGCGTTCGAGGTGACCACGCGGGTCGAGATCCCCGACACGAAAGGACCCGTACGCGTGTGGCTGCCACTCTCGCTCACCCCCGACACCGATTACTTCAAGAACCTCGGCCAGAGCTGGACGGGGAACGCGAAATCGGCGCGTGTGGTGCGCGAGGAGAAGTACGGCGCGACCATGTTGGCGGCGGAGTGGGAGCCCGGCGGGGACGCGCCCGCCGTGGAGGTAGTCACGCGCTTCGCCACGCGCGATCGCGTCGTCGACTGGAGCAAGCCGGGGGCCGCGCGGGAGGACAAGCGTGTGCTCGCCCGCTACCTCGAGCCCACGCGGCTCATGCCCACCGACGGCATCGTCGGGCGGACGGCGCGCGAGATCACCAAGGGTCAGAAGACCGATGTCGACAAGTCGCGGGCGCTCTACGAGTGGATCGTGGACAACACCTTCCGCGACCCCAAGGTGCGCGGCTGCGGGGTGGGGGACATCCGCGCCATGCTCGAGTCCGGCAATCTCAGCGGCAAGTGCGCCGACCTGAACGCCCTCTACGTGGGCCTCGCGCGCTCGGTCGGCATCCCGTCGCGCGACGTGTACGGTGTTCGCGTCGCGGACTCGGCCGAGTTCAAGAGCCTCGGCAAGAGCGGCGACATCACGCGCGCCCAGCACTGCCGCGCCGAGTCCTTCCTCGCCGGCTACGGCTGGGTCGCGGTGGATCCCGCGGATGTGCGCAAGGTCGTGCTCGAGGAGCGCGGCGGCCTGCCCCTTACCGATCCCACCGTGCAGAAGGCGCGCGTCAAGCTCTTCGGACAATGGGAGATGAACTGGCTCGCCTACAACTACGCCCACGAGGTGAAGCTGCCGGGCTCCCCCGGGGACCCGGTGGGCTTCCTCATGTACCCGCAGGCCGACGTCAACGGCGAGCGTCGCGACAGCCTCGACCCGGACGGGTTCCGCTACCGGCTCACGTCGAAGGAGCTCTCCGCCTGAGGCGAGCGCCCGAGGGCGGGACGATCAAGCGCGCGCGGAGCGCTTGAGGAAGGCGACCAGCTTCTGCTGCAGCTCGGGGGGAATCTTCGTCTCGCGGAGGCGGCGGGCGGCGTCGACGGTGCCCTTGTACGTGTTCACGAACGCGACACAGTTGGGACACCCTTCCAGATGCCAGTCGAGCAGCTCCGCCTGGTCCTTGGGGAGGGTACCGTCCACATAGTCGGCCAAGAGGTCCATGCACTCCCGGCACTCCATGTCGCTCGACGGTTGATGTGGCATCCGACTCCCTGATTTTGGCGGGTCTTTGGTGGTCCGACCGCCTGCTCCTGTCACCTTAACACAGCCGTAACCGCCCGTCTTCACCCCTTCTGACGCGCGCGAAGCGGCCTTGGCTTCCGCGCTGCCAGCCCTTTTGGGCCAATCCGCACGGCTTCCTGGGGGCCTCCGCTACCGATCGGGGGCCTCGGTTCGTGCCGCGGAACCCCCCGCCATCGCTATCGGTTGACGGGTCGAGCAGCGGCCCCTATCATGGGGCAAGTTTTCCAATCCTTCACTCCCAAATGGCGGGAAAGGAGTCCCGTTCATGGCCCAGTCCCCGCAGCCCCCCGCGACGCAGGAGCAGCGCGTCCAGGCGTTCGTCGAGGCGTTCCAGTCGCTCCGCGCCGAGATGCAGAAGGTGATCGTCGGCCACGACGACGTGGTGAGCCACGTCCTGGTCGGGCTCTTCGCGGGTGGCCACGTGCTGCTCGAGGGCGTCCCCGGCCTCGGCAAGACGCTCCTCATCAAGACGCTCTCCGAGTGCCTGGACCTCACGTTCTCCCGGATCCAGTTCACCCCGGACCTGATGCCCGGCGACATCATCGGCACCAACATCATCGTCGAGGACGCCGAGCAGCGGAAGCACTTCCAGTTCCAGCGCGGTCCGATTTTCGGCCACATTCTCCTCGCCGACGAGGTGAACCGCGCCACCCCGAAGACGCAGTCCGCCCTGCTCGAGGGGATGCAGGAAGGCAACGTCACCGTCTCGGGCGCGGCGCATCCGCTTCCGTCGCCGTTCTTCGTGCTCGCCACCCAGAACCCGATCGAGATGGAAGGCACGTACCCCTTGCCGGAGGCGCAGCTCGACCGCTTCGTCTTCAAGCTGCGCGTGCGCTATCCCGCCCTCGACGAGCTGACCGAGATCATCGACCGCACCACGCGACCCCGCGAGGTCGAAGTGCGGCGCGTGATGACGGGGCCCCAGGTGCTCGCCTTCCGTGAGCTGGTTCGGGAAGTTCCGCTCGCCACGCACGTGCGTGACCTGGCCTCCCTGATCGTGCTCGCGAGCCATCCGCAGTGGGATCGCGCACCCGAGGCGGCGCGCCGCTTCATCCGGTACGGCGCGAGCCCGCGCGGCGCCCAGGCTCTGGTGCTCGGGGCCAAGGTACGGGCGCTGGCCGAGGGCCGTTACAACGTGAGCGTGGAGGATCTCCACGCCATGGCCGCTCCGGCGCTCCGGCACCGGATCATCCTCAACTTCGAGGGTGAGGCGGAAGGCGTCGACTCCGACACCCTTATCGGCCAGCTGGTGGAGGCCGCCGAGTCGCTGGGCACGGCTGGAAAGGACGCGTTCGTTCGCTAGGGCCCGCGGGGCCGAGGGAAGGGGAGCATGCCCGAACCGAAGGTGCTCGAGCGGCTGGTACGGCAGGTCATGCGCGAGGTGCGTCTGCGGCGCGCGGAGTTCTGGGCGCTGCGCGGCCTCTTCGTGGGCGCGATCGCGGGGGCGGTGCCCCTCGTGGTTCGGGAGTCGCTGGGGACGCTCGCTTTCGTGTCGGCGGGAGGGCTTCTCGCCCTGGGCGCGGCCGCCGGCGCCCTCTGGGGCTGGCTCCGGCCGGTGACGCTCGCGGAGGCGGCGCGTCTCGCCGACCGCGGCTTCGGATTCCAGGATCGTGTCGCCACCGCGCTGGAGTGGGCCGAGCATCCCGAGCGGACCCCGCTGGTCGGCGCGCTCGTGGCGGACACGGTGACGCGCGTCGAGGCGCGCGACGGTCGGCGCATCATCCGCCGCCTGTGGCCCCGCGAGGCGAAGTTCGTGCCGGTCCCGCTGGCGCTGGGCCTCATTCTGGCCCTGGCGCCGCCGATTCCCCTGCCCACCGGCGGCCTGCCCAACTTCACGGCGAAGACCGACGAGGACGACGCCACGCCCGCCGACCGCACCGGGAAGATCGAGTCCGACGAGAAAACCCGCGCCGCCCGGCGAGACGCGCTCCCGCGCGCCGATCTCCAGGAGCGTACGCTCTCGCCGCGTCAGGGCGGAGGCGCCCCGACTCAGGGCGGCGATCTCGCCGCCGTGTTCAAGGACACGTCGCTCGGCGCCAAGAGCTCGGACTTCAACGCGTTCCTCAAGAAGGGCGACGAGCGGATCCGCATGCTCGAGCAGGTGGACCGGCTCCCCGATCTCCAGCGCGACTTCACCCAGACCCAGAGCAAGGCGCTCTTCCAGAAGGCCAAGGAGCTGCGCGGCGGGCTCAAGGGCGATCAGTTCTCTCCCGAGAAGATGCGCGAATTGATGAACGAGATGGAGAAGCTCGGCCGCAAGGGCGGCGCCGGCCAGGGCTCGCCGTGGGCCGGCGACATCAACGAGGGCATGGAGGCCATGGAGAGCGGCCAGAACGACAAGGCCATGGAGGCGATGGAGCGCGCGCTGAACAAACTCCGCTCGATGGAGGAGTCGGGCCGCGACGGCAAGGGCCTCAAGGGCGGGCGCGAGAACGAGCGGCGGGGCGGTCAGCGCGGCAACGCGCGTGGGCAGAACGCGGGCGGCCCCGGCGACGAGGGTGATTTCCCCGAGGGGGAGGGGCTCTTCCCCGGCAAGGGCAAGAGCGGTAGCCCCAAGGGCGACCCCACCCAGCGCCTCCGCGCCAATCCCTTCGACGTGGGCGTCGAGGGCCAGTCGCGGAGCGGCAGGAAGGAAGGGATGGACACCAACCTGGTGGGCCGGGGCGCCAACACACCGTCGCGTCTGCAATACCTCGGCGTGGTCGGCCAGTACCGGAAGATGATGGAGGAGGCCATCGCGCGCGAGCAGGTGCCGCGCGACTATCAGAACCAGGTGAAGCAATACTTCCAGTCGCTGGACGAAAAGTAGCGTCGTGCCCACGACCGCTCGAGGGCAGGAGCTGCTTTCTCCAGATTTTCTGGCGCAGCTGGAGCGGCTCGCGCTCCTGTCGCGACGCGCGTTCCGCGGGCGCGTCAAGGGCGAGCGCCGGAGCCCTCGCAAGGGCATCAGCGTCGAGTTCTCGGACTACCGTCCCTACGGGCTGGGCGACGACCTCCGCTACGTCGACTGGAACATCTACGGCCGGCTCGACCGCCTCTACGTCAAGTTGTTCGTCGACGAGGAGGATCTCTGCCTCAACCTCCTCCTTGACGCCTCCGCGTCCATGGGCTTCGGCTCGCCCAGCAAGCTCGCCTACGGTGCCAAGCTGGCCGCCGGGCTCGGCTTCGTGGGGCTCGTCAACCTCGAGCGCGTGGGGGTGGGCATGGTCCGCGAGCGGCTCGCCGACGGCGTGGGGCCCTCGCGCGGGCGCAGCCAGATCCTGCCTCTCATGGACTTCCTCTCCCGCGCGCGTCCCGGCGGCGGCACCTCGCTCAACGAGGCGCTCGGCGCCTGGGGTCTGCGCACGCGGGAGCCCGGGCTCGCCGTGCTCATCTCCGACCTCATGGACCCCGCCGGGTACGAGCGCGGCCTCAAGAGCCTGCTCGAGCACCGCCACGACCTCCACGTGATCCATCTCCTCGCCGCCGAGGAGATGAACCCGGTGTGGGGCGGCGACCTCCGGCTGGAGGACGTCGAGAGCGGCGAGACGCGCGACCTCACCCTCGACGCCGAGGCCATGCGGGTGTACCGGGGCCGGCTGCGCGAGTTCCTCGAGCGCGCCGAGGGATTCTGCCGCGCCAACGAGATCGGCTATCACCGGGTGGTCACCGACACCCCGGTGGAAGAGTTCATGCTGCGCCAGCTGAAGGGATTCCTCGTCGGATGAGCTTCCTCTCGCCCCTCTCGTTCCTCCTCGCCACGCTCGCGGTCCCCCTGCTCCTCCTGTACTTCCTGAAGGTGCGGCGCCGGCAGCAGATGGTGTCGAGCCTGCTCCTGTGGGATTCGTCCCTGCGCGACCGCGAGGCGTCCGCGTTCTTCCAGCGGCTGCAGCGCGACCCGCTCATGCTGCTGCAGATCCTCGCCCTGCTCGCGCTGACCCTCGCCCTGGCGCGGCCCGCGGTCACGGTGAGCGGCTACGGGGCGAAGAAGGTCGTGGTCGTGCTGGACGCGTCCGCCTCGATGAAGGCCACCGACGTCTCCCCCTCGCGCTTCGTCCGCGCCCAGCGGGAAGCGCTCGGCCTCGTGAGCCGGCTCGGCGAGGGCGCGGAGGTCATGGTGATCGAGGCCGACGTACAGCCGAAGGTGCTGGTGCCGTTCACCCGTGACCGCGATCAGGTCGTGAGCGGGCTCCGCGGGGCCCAGGCCCATGACCTGCCCAACCGGCTCGGCGACGCCATCCGCACCGCCCGCGCGCTGGTGGGGCCCGACTCACGCGCGGAGATCCACGTCTTCACCGACGGCTCGCATCCCGACGCCACCAAGGGACAGGCCGACGACGTGCGGGTGCGGTGGGTCGGAGTGGGGCAGCGCGGGCGCAACGTCGCCATCACCAACCTCGCGATCCGCCGGAATTACTTCGGGACCTTCGACTCGCAGGCGTTCCTCTCCGTGGTGAACTTCTCGGACGAGTCGCAGACTCTGTCGTTCACCCTGCATATCGACTCGGACCTCATCGCCGAGAAGTCGCTCACGCTCGAGCCGAACGTGCGGCGGGCGGTGGTGCTGCCGTTCAGCCATTCCGGTGGCGGCGTGGTGCGCGCGCGGCTGAACGTCAGCGACGACCTCGAGGCCGACAACGTCGCCTATGCGGTGATTCCGCCGCCACGCGACATCGCCGTGCTCCTGGTGAGCCCGGGCAACCTCTTCCTCGAGAAGGTGCTCAAGAGCGATCCCCAGGTGAAGCTGGAGGTGCGGACGCCCGACGCCTACCAGGGCGGCATGGAGGGGTTCGACGTGGTCGTGGTGGACGGGCAGAGCCCGCCCCGCATCGGGAGCGGCCGCTTCGTGCTCGTGAACACCGCGCCGCCGGACGTGCCCATCGAGGTGCTGGGCCGCCTCGAGTCGCCCGTGATCATGGACTGGGACCGCACCCACCCGATCATGCGGCAGATCGACTTCGCCAAGGTCGCCATCGAGGAGGCGATGCGGGTGCGGCCGCTGGCGCCGGGCAAGACCCTGGTCGAAGCGGTGGGCGGCCCGCTCATCTATCTCCTGGAGGAGCGTGACCGCAAGGCGGTGTTCTTCGGCTTCGACCTCTTCCGGACGGACTTCCCGCTGCGCGTGGCCTTCCCGCTCATGCTCTCGAAGAGCCTCCGGTGGCTGCACCCGGCGGGGCTGGACCAGTCGAGCCTGCAGCTCGCCACCGGCAAGCCGATCCTGCTGCCCGTGGAGCACGGCGTCACGAGCGCGAGCGTGACCACGCCGTCCGGCCGCGTGGTGTCCGCGCAGGTCGCGCGGGGTCTGGCGAGCTTCACCGAGACCGACGAGGTCGGTGTCTACCGCATCGCGACCTCCCGCGGGGAGACCAAGGTCGCGGTCAACATCGCCAGCGCGGAGGAGTCCGATCTCACGCCACGCCCCGTGCCCGCCTTCGTGGAGGGCGCCCGGCCCGACGTCCCGCCGGTGCCGGTGCAGCGCGAGATCTGGCCGTACTTCGTGCTGTTCGCCCTCCTGATCTTTGCCCTCGAGGGCTTTCTCTACTGGCGGCGCCAGACGGGCGGCCAGTACGGCTTGCCGTCCACGACGGGCGATCGCTGGGCGCTGGGCCTGCGGTGCGCGCTGCTCGCCCTCCTGATCATCGCGCTCGCCCGGCCCACCATTCCCCGGTGGGTGGACCGGCTGAACGTGCTGTTCCTCCTGGACGTCTCCGACAGCGTGAGCCTCGCCGCGCGGGAAAACGCGTTCCGCTTCGCCGCCCAGGCCACTCAGTCGCTGCAGTCGGGCGATCAGTCTGGTCTCATCGTGTTCGGCCAGGAGGCGGTGGTGGACCAGCCGCTGCGGCCCTCCCCGCGGCTGGATCGTCCGCAGGTGCAGGTGGGTGGGCGCGGAACGAATCTCGCGCAGGCCCTTCAGCTCGCCCTCGCCACCGCGCCTCCGGGTCACGCCAACCGCTTCGTCCTCCTCACCGACGGGCGTCAGAACGCGGGCAATGCCCTCGCGGTGGCGCAGGCGGCCAAGGACGCGGGCGCGGATATCTACTACGTGCCGGCGCCGCTCGATTTCAAACAGGAGGTGGTCGTCGAGTCGATGGTGCTGCCGACCGAGGTGAAGTTCGGCGAGCCCTTCCAGGCCAAGGTCGTGGCGTGGAGCCAGAGTGACACCCAGGGACGGCTGTCTCTCTTCCGCAACGGCGAGTTCCTCGGCTCGCAGGTCGTGCGCCTCAGCGCGGGGAAGAACGTCTACACCTACAAGCAGTCCCTCGAGCAGAGCGGCATCCACGTCTACCAGGCGTCGATCGACGTCGAGGGCGACACCATCGAGGAGAACAACCGATCGGTCGGCACCGTGGTCGTTCGTGGCCGTCCCCTCGTGCTCCTCGCCGAGAAGGACCGCGCCCAGGCCCAGACTCTCGCCGCCGTCCTCCGCGCCCAGCACGTGGACGTGGAGGTGGTGGAGGCCGAGCGCATCCCCAAGGAGCTGGCGGGCCTGCAGAAGTACGACGGAGTGATCCTGTCCAACGTCTCGTCGCTCAAGATGACCAAGAAGCAGATGGAGAACATCCGCGACTACGTCCGCGATCAGGGCGGCGGACTCATCATGCTGGGCGGCGAGGAAAGCTTCGGCCTCGGCGGCTACTACCGCACCCCCGTCGAGGAAGCCCTCCCCGTGACCATGGAGGTCAAGCAGAAGCTCGAGATTCCGAGCCTCGCGGTGGTGCTCTCCATCGACCGCTCGGGCTCGATGGCCATGACCACGGACTCCAAGGTCACCAAGCTCGACATCGCCAAGGAAGCCTCGCACCTCGTGGTCGATCTCCTCGACGAGCGCAACGAGGTCGGGGTGATGAGCTGGGACACGGAGTTCATCTGGGACTCGCCGGTCCGCTCGGCCAAGGACAAGCAGGCCATCCACAACGCGATCGCCACGATCAAGGCGGGCGGCGGCACCGACGGGTACCCCGCGCTGAAGGAGTCGTACCAGGTGCTGTTCGAGCGCCCGGCCCTCCTCAAGCACGTGATCTTCCTGTCCGACGGCCAGATGACGCGCGGGGACTTCGCCGGACTGATCCGGCGCATGGCCAAGGACAAGATCACGGTGTCGTCGGTCGCCATTGGCAAGGACGCCGACGCGCAGCTGATGTTCGACATCGCCAAGTGGGGACGCGGGCGCTTCTACTACACCGAGGACGACAGCACGATCCCGCGCATCTTCACCCTCGAGACCCAGCTCGCCTCGAAGGCCTCGCTTATCGAGCAGCCGTTCAAGCCGACGGTCGGCTCGCCCGCGCACGAGGCGATCCAGGACATCGACTGGAAGGAGGTGCCGCCGCTCGGCGGCTACGTCGCCACCTCGCTCAAGGGCAGCGCGGACATGGTGCTGATGACGCACCAGGAGGATCCGCTGCTCGCGACGTGGCGCTACGGGCTGGGGCGCAGCGCCGCCTTCACCTCGGACGCCAAGGCCAAGTGGGCGGTGCTGTGGATGCGCTGGAGCGGCTTCAACAAGTTCTGGTCCCAGCTCGTGCGCTGGACCTTGCGCACCGGCACCCGCAGCGACACGGTCGCCACCGTACAGCGGAACGACGAGAGGGGCGAGGTGCTGGTCGACGCGGTCGATCCCAAGGGCGAGTTCATCAACTTCCTCGACTCGCAGGTCGGCGTCGTCGCGCCCAACAAGCAGCGCACGGTCATCGAGCTCGAGCAGGTCGGGCCCGGCCGCTATCGCGGTCGGTTCCCTGCGGATCGCGAGGGGGTGTACCTGGTCGGGATGGCGCAGCGCCGCGGGGAGCAAATGGTGGGGTCCCAGCTCGCCGGACTAGTGGTACCGTACTCCCAGGAGTTCAAGGAGCTCGGGGTGGACGAGGTTCTGCTGCGGGAGCTGTCCGAGCTGACCGGCGGCGGCATGCTCGCCCAGCCGCGCGACGCCTTCCTGCAGGCCCGGCGGCGCTCGCGGCTGACCCTGGACCTCTGGCCCTGGCTGGTCGGACTCGTGGCGGTGATGCTGATCCCGGAGATCGCGCTGCGCCGTGTCGGTCCCGGCTTCGTCGGCCGGCTCGCCGAGCGTTTTCCGCGGCTCCGGAGGCAAGGAGGACCCGGACATGGCACTCCGCGGGACTCGGTCTAGCTGGCCCACGCTCGCCGGCGTTCTGGCCGTCTTACTGCTGAGCGCGGCCCCCGCCGCGGCGAAGTCACGCAGCGTGGTCATCCTGCCGTTCGCCCCGCTGGAGCTCGGGCGCGAAGAGCAGTGGCTGGGGGAGGGCGTGGCCGAGAGCCTGCGCCTGTCCCTCGCCCAGCTGCCGTCGTTCGTCCTGATCGAGCGTGGCCGGCTCCGGAGCGCGACGCAGCCCGAGGCCTGGGACGATGCGGCTGCGCTCGGCGCCGCCCGCGCTCTCAACGCCGACCTCGCCCTCTACGGCGAGGTCCGCCGTAGCTCGGGCGAGCTCTCGATCCAGCCGCGGCTGGTGGAGCTCGCCGGCGGCAACCCCACGCGCACCAACCTGGACCCGATCGTGGTGCCCGAGGGCAAGCTGATGGAGCGGCTGCGGCCGCTGCCCCTCGCGTACGCGAAGGCCATGAAGATCACGGCGAGCGACGCCGAGGCCGCCCGCATGCAGAAGTTCGCGGCCCCGACCGCGTCCACCCGAGCCTACGAGGCCTACATCAAGGGGCAGATTGCCAGCTACCGGAACAACCAGGAGGGCAACGAGACCGCAGTCGAGCTGCTGGGGCGCGCGGTGGAGCTGGATCCGCAGTTCGTCGTCGCCCAGTACGCCCTCGGTGTCGTGCACCAGACGCTCGGGAACCGCTGGAAGGCCGCGGCGCAGTTCCGTGCCTCGACCCAGCTCGACCCCGCCTACCCCGAGCCCTACAAGGCGCTCGGTGATCTCTTTCTCACCGCGCCGCGCCGGCTCTTCGATCAGGCCATCGAGGCGTACGCGAAGGCGCTCGAGCTTCGCCCGTTCTACGCGGATGCCTACGCGGGACTGGGCGACGCCAACGCGGCCAAGGGAGACATCGACGGGGCGGTGAACGCCTACCAGAAGGCGCTCGCCAACAACCCATACAACCCGCGCGTGCACGTGAGCCTCGGCAAGATCTACTACGGCGAGAAGCAGCTCTACTACGAGGCGGTGAACTCGTACAAGAAGGCCATCGAGCTCGATCCTCGCTACGTGGAGGCGCGCCTGGGCCTCGCCGAGGTCTACGAGGAGAAGGGACTCTACCAGGACGCGATCGGCGAGTACAAGAAGGTGGTCGAGCAGGACGACAAGCACACCGGCGCGCTCTACAACATGGCGCTGGTGTACGAGAAGGTGGATCCGCGCGAGGCCATCGCGCTCTGGGAGCGCTACATCAAGCTCGCCAGCGCGCTCCCCACCGAGAAGGACTGGGTGGACGTCGCCGTCCTCCACCTCCGCAAGCTGAAGAGCCAGTACAAGGACTGAGAGCGCCGCGCTCACGCGCGGCTCTTCTCCTCGGCCTCCGCGGTGGCCGACGCGCTTTGGCCCGCCTCGCGCCCGTCGGCGAAGCCCAGATCGATGACCCGGAACGGCTGCTCGGGCGAGGCCGCCCGCAGCAGCGGATAACAGACGTTGTAGACGGGGGCCCCGGACTGGGTCCGCCCCTCCGGGGATCCGTGATGGGCGTGTCCGTGCACGGTGACCGCCACCGAGTAGCGGACAAGCGGCTCCTCCAGCCGGCTGGACCCCAGGAACGGGAAGATCTCGGGTGGCTCGCCCTCCACCGTCTCGCGCACCGGCGCATAGTGGAGCACCGCGACCCGCGTGGGTGTCCGGAGCCGCGCGAGGGCGGTCTCGAGCTTGAGCGCCTCCGCCACCGCCTCGTGCACGAGGCGCTTCATGATGTCCTCGCCCCACGGCTGCAGCGCCCGCTGGCCGAAGCCCCCGCCGAGCCCCTTCACGCCGGCGAAGCCCACGTCGCCCACGACATGGCTGGTCCCGTCCAGCACGATCACGCCGGCCTCTTCGAGGATCATGCGCACCTTGTCGGCGGCGCCCGACTCGAAATCGTGGTTGCCCAGCACAGCCAGCACCGGGGTGGGGCTCGCCGTCCGCAGCTCCCGCGCGAGCGTTTGCGCTTCCTCCGGGAGGCCGAGATCGGTGAGGTCGCCGGCGAGCACGAGCGCGTCGGCGGCCCGGCTCATCGCGGCGAACAGGGACTCGAAGGCGCCCTGGGCGCTCGCCCCGCAGTGGAGATCACCCACCGCCGCGATGCGCATCGCGGGCCTCCTCGTCCTGGCCCACCGCCGCGGTCCAGCGCGCCACGTGCTCCTCGGTCATGCGGCCATGCGGCAATACTCGGGCATCGGCGTAGCCCCAGACGGTGATGTCGGGCAAGTACTGGGCGCGTGAGAGCAGGGTGCCCTGACACACGGGCGCGCCGTCCGCCGGATCGCCCTCCTCGGCGAGACGGCGGGCGAGGCGGCGCGCGAGGGCGCGGACCCGCGGCGCCGGCTCATTTGGATACACGAACTCGAACTGCACGA
>DASTYT010000068.1 GCA_035764725.1 Candidatus Methylomirabilota bacterium
TGTTCGGGTTCGATGATGGAACAGTGGGCGGGGCACCGAGCTCAGTTACGGTCTTGCGGGACCCAGGAGGCCACGGGCTCCCGCCCACCTTCACCCGGCTCAGCTTAGCGCCGGGCACGTTCTGAGAGATACAAGGAGGGCTCGGCCATGACCACACGCCGGGAATTCCTTCGGACCTCCGCGGCCACCGCCGGCCTCGTCTTCGTAGGCTGCGATCTTCTCGCCGCCCGGCCGGCGCGCGCGCAAGCGCGCCGGCGCGAAGTGTTCGTGGACGGCAAGCGCGTCAAGACCATCGACGTCCACGCCCACTGCGCGGTGCCGGAGGCGCTCGCCCTCATGAACCTCAAGCTCGCCGGGCCGGGGCTCCGCACCGACCTCGACATGGCGACCCAGCTCGGCGTGCGTCTGCAGGCGATGGACGAGCAGGGGATCGACGTGCAGGCCCTCAGCATCAATCCCAACTGGTACAAGGTCGACCGCGACCTCGCCAAGCAGGTGTGCGCGATCCAGAACGAGAAGCTCGCGGCGGCGTGCGCCGCCACTCCCGACCGCTTCGTGGCCTTCGCCACGGTCGCGCTCCAGCATCCCGACCTCGCCGCCGAGCAGCTCGAGGAGGGTGTGAAGCGCTTCGGGCTCCGGGGGGCCGGCATCGGCGGCAACGTGGGCGGCATGGAGATCAGCGACCGGAAGTTCGATCCGTTCTGGGCCAAGGCAGAGGCGCTGGGCGTGCCGGTGTTCATCCATCCCCAGGGAGACGGGGCGCCCGATCAGCTCAACTCGCGCTTCCAGGGCAACGGCTATCTCGGCAACGTGATCGGCAACCCGCTCGAGACCACCATCGCGCTCTCGCACCTGATCTTCGAGGGCACGCTCGACCGGCATCCCAGGCTCAAGATCATCGGCGCCCACGGTGGCGGCTTCCTGCCGTCCTACTCGGGGCGCTCCGACTTCGGCTGCCCCACACGGCCCGATCTCTGCCCGGGCGGCACGCACGGGACCATCAAGAAGAAGCCGACGGACTATCTCAAGCAGATGTACTACGACACGATGGTGTTCAACCCCGAGGGCGTCCGGCATCTCGCCGCCGAGGTCGGCACGGGTCAGCTCCTGGTCGGGACGGACTATCCCTACCCGTGGACCAAGACGCAGGTGGACCTGATCTTACAGACCCCGGGGTTCAGCGACGTGGACCGCGCGGCGATCCTGGGCGGCACCGCCGCGGCGCTGCTGAAGATCGCGATCTAGCGCGGCGGCGGCGCTACGCGTACATCGGCCGGCGGTCGTTCAGGCGGATCCACCCGCGCGCGACGCGGTAGACGAACCAGATCCCCACCAGGCCGAGCGGGATCCAGACGATCAGGATCCCCACGCCGAGCGTCGCGATCACGAGCAGGATGCAGAGGCTCGCCCAGAGCAGGCCGAACCAGAACGTGCGGATCTGCCATCGGAAGTGGGTCTCGAGCCAGCTCCCCCGGACCTCGCCGCGCTTCACGTAGTTCAGAATGACCGCGATGATCGACGGCCAGCCGATGAGGAAGGCCCCCACCACCGTCGCCGTGCCGACGATCCCGATGACGAGGCTGGTCGCGTGCAGTGCGTAGATGACGTGGGTCCAGGTCACGAGGGACTCCGTCGCGCCGGGCGACGGCGTCGGCATCGGGGCGTGGGTCACGGCGCTCCCTCCTTGATCGGCTCGGTGAGGCTGCCGTAGCGGTGGCGGACGCGCGACACCGCCTGCTCGCGGAGATACCAGCGTAGCTCGAGGCGCCCGTTGGCGAGCACGGGCGCGTCGATGACGGCCAGCCCGCGGCCGTTGGCGGCGGCGTGTGCCGCCGCGGACAGCGGCTCCCAGGCGCGCACCCGCTCGGCATCGGTATGGAGCTCGAGCCGCTCGACGAACGCGGCCTCGTCCTCCACCACCACCTCCGCGCCGGGACAGCCCGCGACCCAGTCCGTGTCGCCGGAGTCCGGCGTGAGGCTCGCGGTGAGCGGCACACCCGTCACGTGGGCGGCGAGGATGACGCGGCCGAGCGCCGCCACGCCCTCGGCCTTGGCGGTGGAGCCGCGCGCGAGCACGCGGCGGCACGGCCGGTAGAGGAAGAGGTTGTCCTCGCCGAGTATCCCCCAGGGGTCGTGGGCGACGCCGAAGTGCCGGCGCCAGGCGCGCGCATAGCTGGCGGCGCTGGCCTCCGCGAGCGCCTGCAGCTCCGCGTCGGCGAGGGGCTCGAGGCAGGAGGCGAGCACGGCGGCCAGCGCCTCGGACAGGGGCTCGCCGTCCGCCGCGGGGAGCGCGGCCTGCCGCCATCGCGCCAGCTCGAGCACGTAGTTGGGGCCCCCGGCCTTGGCGCCCGGTCCCACCGACGACGCCTTCCAGCCGCCGAAGGGCTGGCGGCCCACGATGGCGCCGGTAATGGGGCGGTTCACGTAGAGATTGCCCGCATCCAGCCGGTCCACCCAGTGCGTGACCTCGCGATCGTCCAGCGTCTGGATGCCGCTGGTGAGGCCGAACGGCGGCCGGTTGGCGAGGGCGATGGCATGGTCGAGACCGTCGGCGCGCATCAGCCCCAGCACGGGGCCGAAACACTCGTTCAGGTGGAAGAAGGAGCCCGGGCGCACCCCTAGCTTGATGCCCGGCGACCAGAGCTGGGGATTGTCGCCGTGGGGCCGCGGCTCGAGCAGCCAGCTCTCGCCCTCGTCGAGCACGGTGAGCGCCTGCTGGAGCGCGGGGCCGGGCGGCTGGGTGAGCGGGGTGATCCGGCTCGCCGGCTCCCACGCGCTGCCCACCGCGAGGCTCGCCGCGGCGTCGCGGAGCTGGCGGCGGAACGCCTCGTCGTCGTAGACCTCGGCCTCGCAGATGGCGAGGCTCGCCGCCGAGCACTTCTGGCCGTTGTGGCCGAAGGCCGAGCGCACGAGATCGCGGATGGCCTGATCGCGGTCGGCCAGCGCGGTCACGATGATGGCGTTCTTCCCGCTGGTCTCCGCGTAGAGCGGCAGGTCGGGCCGCCAGCCGAGGAAGAGCCGCGCCGTCTCCACCGAACCGGTGAGGATGACGCCGCCCACGCGCGGGTCGGTGACGAGCGCGCGCCCCACCTCGTCGTCGGGGCAGGGGAGGAACTGGAGCAGCGAGAGCGGCACGCCGCCCTCCCAGAGGCACTGGGCCAGATGCGCGCCCACCAGCACCGCTTCCGGCGCGGGCTTGAGGATGACGGCATTGCCGGCGGCGAGGGCCGCGAGCACGCCGCCGGCAGGGATGGAGAGCGGGAAGTTCCAGGGCGGCGTGACGACGACGACGCCGAGCGGCTTCATCGCGCAGTCGGCCAGCTCGGACGCGCTCTCGAGCAGGGTGCGCGCGTAGTAGCGCGCGAAGTCCACCGCCTCCGAGACCTCCGCGTCGGCCTCGGTCACCGTTTTGGCGCCATCGAGGATCATGGCGCCGATGAGATCGGCGCGGCGCCGGCCCAGCGCCACCGCCGCCGCTTCGAGCAGGGCGCCGCGCTCGAAGGGGGACCGCGCGCCCCACGACGGCTGCGCCGCGCGCGCCACCGCGAGAGCGCGATCGACGTCGGCCGCGCCGGCCAGGGCATAGCGATAGGCGACCTGCCCGGGGCGTGAAGGGTCGCGCCCCTCCACCTCGCGCGCGCCCGCGTGGAACGCGCCGCCGATCTGCAGGCGAATCGCTTCGGGCGGCCGCGCGCGCCAGGTCGTCATCACCTCGTCGATCCACGCGCGGTTGGCGGGCAGCGTCCAGTCCGTGTCGGGCGCGTTCGCGAACGGCACGTTCGGCGCGCGCGGGACGGACGGCGCCTGCGCTTCCGCCCGCCGGTCCTGGGTGCGGCGCGGCGCGTCCGGCACCGACTCGGCGATGACGAAGGCATCCAGGAACCGATCCCGCTCGGCGTCCCAGTCCGCCGAGCCCGGCTCGAGGTCGAAGACGTGCCGGAGGAAGTTCTCGGGCGCGGTGTTCTCGTCGAGGCGGCGCACGAGATAGGCAATCGCGCTGTGGAAGTCCTCCGCGCGCACCACCGGCGCGTAGAGGAGAAGACCCCCCGCGAGCGCCTGCACCGCGCGGGCCTGATGGTTGGCCATCCCCTCCAGCATCTCGAACTCGATCCACGGCTCCACGCGGTGCTCCGCGCGCAGCACCAGGCCGTAGGCCACGTCGAAGAGGTTGTGGCTGGCCACGCCGAGATGCACGGCCTCGGCGTGCTCGGGGCGGACGCCGTAGGCGAGCATCCGCTTGTAGTTGGCGTCGACCTCGGCCTTCGTCGCATAGGGCGCCTGGGGCCAGCCGTGCACCGCCGCCTCGATGCGCTCCATGGCGAGGTTGGCGCCCTTGACGATGCGAAGCTTGATGGGCGCCCCGCCGCGCGCCCGCCGCGCGACGGCCCACGCGGTCAGCGCGCGCTGCACCCGGAACGAGTCGGGCAGATAGGCCTGGAGCACGATGCCCGCCCGCAGCGGGAGGAATTCCTCCTCGTCCAGCACCTCCTGAAACGCGGCCACGGTGAGGTCGAGGTCGCGGTACTCCTCCATGTCCAGGTTGATGAACTTGGGCGTGACGCGGCCGTCGGGATGCGTGTAGTCGTGCCGGGCCGCGGCGCGATAGAGCCGGCGGAGGCGCTCGGCCACGTGGGCCACGGTGGCGCGAAAGGCCACGAGGTCGATCTGACTGAACACCGACGACACCTTGACGGAGATGTACTCGACGTCGTCGCGGGCGAGGAGGGCCAGGTACGCCTCCATACGCCGGCCCGCCTCTCCCTCGCCCAGAATGGCCTCGCCGAGCTGGTTCAGGTTGAGGCGCATGCCGTCGCGGCGGCGCTCCGTCAGATAGCGCGTGAGCTCGCTTTCCTCGCCGGGCAAGATGACGTTCTGGGTCTCGTGGCGGAGCCGCGCCACGATGGGCGGGACGACCAGGCTCGGCAGGTAGTGCGCCATCGCGCCGCCCAGGAGCAGGGCGACGCGCTCCCACCAGTCCATGTACTGCGGCACACCGTAGCGGTGGAGGAGGTAGGCGAGCTGATCGGCGATGCGCTCGGGCCGGTGGCTGCGGAAGGCTTGGTCGGCAAGGGCGATGGTCAGCTCCTTGCCGTGGGGATCGGCCATCATACGCGCGAGCTTGGCGGCGCGCGCATGCTCGTCGCCCGTCTGCTGCGCGCGCGCGTCACGCAGCAGGGCCTCGGCGAGCTCGACGGCGCGGAGGGCGAGGGGCTCGCTCATTCCGCGCCGCCGGGGATCACAGGGTCTTCAGCACCTCCGATGGCCAGGCGCGGGCGTCGACGCGAGCGTGCCATGCCTTGATCTTGCCATCCTTGTCGATGACCACGCCCACGCGCTGCGCCCCCTTGGCGGGATCCGCGTTGGCGCCGTAGGCGGTGCCGATCGTCCGGTCGGTGTCGCAGATCAGGGGGAAGTTGAAGTGGAACTTCTCGGCGAACGTCTTGTTCTCCGCCGGAGTGTCGAACGACACGCCCAGGATCACCGCGTTCTTCTTGTCGTAGTCGGCCTTGAGGTCGCGGAACCCGCAACCTTCGGCGGTTCAGCCGGGCGTGTCGGCCTTGGGATAGAACCAGAGCACGACCGTCTTGCCCTTGAAGTCGGCGAGCTTGACGGGGTTGCCGTTCGCGTCACGGCCGGAAAAGTCCGGGGCCTTGTCGCCTGGATTCAACATGCGTACCTCCTGAGCGCCTCGTGCGCTCGACGGGCCCGCTCGACGGCGGGCAGATGCGCGAGGGCCGCGCTGGGCGCCTCGACCGCGAGTGGGATGGATGGCGGGAGGGCGGCGATCAGCTCGGCCACGGGAAGCGCGCCCTCGCCGGGGAAGAAGCGGCCGCCGCGCGCCTCGCGGATGAGATTGGGCGTGTCGGTCGGCGCCGGCATGTCGGGCCCCGCATCGCACATCTGGGCGTAGTGAAAGAGGGCCGGATCCACGGTGTGGAGATGCGCGGGCTGCCCGCCCGAGCGGCTGAAGTGGAGGAAGTCCACCACGACCGAGGTGTTCGCGCGCCCCGACTGCTTGACGAGCCGCGCGGCGTCGGCGAGCGTGCGCACGCCCGTGTACACCGCGAACTCGAGGCCCACGCGCAGCTCGTACTTCGCCGCCCGGTCGCAGAGCTCGGCGAAGCGGTCCAGCGTGCGCGCCTCCTCGGGCTCCGCGCTCATCACCAGCACGTGCTTGGCGCCCAGGCGCGCCGACACCTCGAGGAATCCTTCCGGAACACCGACGGGCTGATCGGGCTCGAAGCGCAGGAACTCGGTATCGAGGACGGTGACGCCGGTGTCCGCGAGCCGCGCCAGGGTCTCGCGCAGGCAGGGCCCGTCGCGCAGGCAGTCGTAGGGCGGGATGCCCACGCTGGGCGTCGCGGTGAGGCGAATGCCCACGTGCGGGAAGCCCGCGGCCGCCGCCGCGCTCACCAGCTCGGGCGGCGTGGCGTCGAGAACGGTGAGATGCGCGAGGGAGAGCGGGCGCGCGGTCACCGGCGCAGCCGGTTGTCGTAGAACTCGGCGAGCCGGTCGAGCTGCGCGGCGCCGTCGCCGGTATAGGAGGAGCCGTGCATGACGGCCAGCGTGCGCGGCTTGAACCCGCCGAGGCGCCGAAGGGTGGACCCGACGAACGGGCCGACGGCCATGAAGGGGTACTGCTTGTCCGCGGCGACCGCGGGCTCCAGGATGTCACCGTCGGTCAGCGGCTTCGGGTCGCCCACGTGGGTGAAGAGGTCGCTGCAGAAGAGGGTGCCCGTGGTCTCCTCGAACATGAGCCCCGCGTCCCAGCAATGCGGCACGTGCGGCGTGTCGAGGCGGCGCACGCGCTTGCCGCCGAGATCCAGCACCTCGCCATCGGCGAGCGCGCGCGGAGGCCGCGGCGATTGATCGTTCAGCCAGATGCCGAGGCCGATGGCGCCGTGAGTCACCGTGCACTCGGGGGCGGCGTCCAGGAACTCGTTCAGCGCCCCGCACTCATCCGCCTCCACGTGGCTGAAGGCGATCCAGCGCAGGCGACGGAGGTCGATGATGCGCGCCACCGCCTTCGACACGGCGGGAAAGAGCGCACGCTGCCCGCAGTGGAAGAGGAGCGGCTGCTCCGCGTCCACCAGGAACTGGTTGAACTGTAGGCCCTTGGGCCCCACCTGGGGCAGGAAGGTGGAGAGGCGATAGATCTTCGGGGCGATCTCGTCGACGCGGGTGTCCATGGTTACCCCAGGAGAAGCTGGCAGGTGTCGAGCCAGGCTTGCGTGGTGAGAGCGAGCGACTCCACGTCCACCCGCTCGTCGTTGCCGTGAAAGCGCCCGGCCATCGCCTCGGCGGTGAGGGCGCGGGAGAAGAGGCCGAAGCCGTAGGCCACGGCGCCCCGCTCGCGGAAGTAGGGCGCGTCCGTGAAACCCACGATCATCCGGGGCGACAGGCGCGCGCCGGGGTAGTGGCCCGCGACCACCTTGCCCAGCACGTCCCAGAGCGGCGTGTCGGTGGGCGACATCGAGGCCGGCTTGGAGTAGAGCTTCTCGATCTCGACTTCGTCGGCGAGGTCGCCCAGCGCCTTGTCGAGGTGCCGCCGCACCTCGTCCTCGTCGTCGCCCGGCACGGTGCGGATGTCCACCTCGACGTCCACCGCGTCGGGAATGATGTTGGTCTTGTTCCCGCCCCGGCACATGTTGGGCGAGAACGTGGTGTGGCTGGCCGACCAGAGATAGCGCGCCATGCTCGGCGAGAGTCCGGCGATGGCGTCGTCGACGCCGGCAGGATCGAGGAGCGCGGCCTTCACGGCAGGGGCCAGATCCAGCGTCTGCACGAAGGTCGCCCACAGCGCGTCGACGTACGGCGAGGGGCGATAGTCGGCGAGGCGTCCCACCACCTTGGCCGCCTTCACGAGGGCGTTGTCGGATCCGTACGGCATCGAGCCGTGCCCCGGCGTGCCCGTCACCTTGAGCCGGCGCCAGGCCACGCCCTTCTCGCCCACGTGCACGACCACGTTGAGGCCGTCGCCGTGCTTGGGCCGGCTGACCGTGCCGCCGTTCTCGGTGAGGAGATAGTCGGCGCGCAACGCGTCCCAGTGCTCCTCGCACACGTGCCCCGCGCCGAGCGTGCCGCCCGCTTCCTCGTCCGCACACGCGAGATAGACCAGCGTGCCGCGCGGCTTCCATCCCCGCCGCGCCAGCGTCTTCAGCGCCACCGCCTGCGAAGCGGTGAGGTTCAGCATGTCGACCGCGCCGCGCCCCCACACCTCGTCGTTCACGAGCTCGCCGCCGAAGGGATCGCGCGACCACGTCTTCGGGTTCACGGGCACCACGTCGGTGTGACCCATGAGGCAGAGGGTCGGCGCCTTGGGATCGCTGCCCTCGATGCGTGCCACCAGGCTCGTCCGGCCGGGGGCGGCGAGGGGCTCATACACTTCGAGGTCGAGCCCGCTGCCCTGGAGATACGTCCGCAGCACATCGGTGGTCCGCACTTCCTGGCCGGAGGCGACGGACCCGTCGTTGACGCACTGATTGCGGATGAGCTGCTGCAGCAGCTCCACGGTTTGCGAGGTGACGGCGGGGTCCACCGGCATGCGATCCTCCCGACGCTCACAATACCATCTCGGAGTAGAATCCCCGACATGCTGACCCCAGAGCGGATCGACGCCAGTGCCCGCGCCAGTCTCGAGATGCACCGGAAGCGCGAACGCTACCGCCCGCTCGATCCCGCCGTGCGCGGTGGCCCGCTGGACGACGCCTATCGCATCCAGGACGCGCTCCACGGGCTCATGAAGGCGGAGGGCCGCGGCGAGATCGTGGGCTGGAAGATCGCGCTCACCTCGAAGGCCATGCAGCAGATGACCGGTGTGGACCAGCCCGCCGCGGGCGCCCTCTTCTCCACCGTGGTACATCAGTCGCCCGCCATCGTCGACGTCGGCGACTATCACCATCTCGGCATCGAGTTCGAGGTCGCCGTGCGCATGAGGGACGATCTCCCGGCCGGCGGGCCGCCGTGGACGCGCGAGTCCGTGGCGCCGCACGTAGCCTCCTGCATGCCCGCCTTCGAGCTCGTGGAGGACGGCAACGCGGACTACAAGAGCCTGGACGCCTTCACCCTGATCGCGCAGAACACGTGGAACGGCGGCGTGGTGCTGGGGACGCCCATGACCACGTGGAAGAACGTGAACCTCGAGACGGCCGTCACGCGCGCCTGGGTCAACGATGCGCCCGCGGGCGAGGGGAAGACGGGCGACGCCATGGGCCATCCCCTGGAGGCGCTCGCCTGGGTGGCCAATCTCCTGAATCGCCGCGGCCGCCGGCTCGAGCGCGACATGATCGTGATGACGGGCAGCAGCATCACCACCAAGTTTCCGGTGCCGGGCGACCGGGTGCGCTTCGCCATCGAGGGGCTCGGCGAGGTGACGCTCGAGGCTACGGCGCCGCCGGGGAGGCTCTGAAATGCTCGAGCGGACCGTCGGCGACATCCGCATCACCCGCGTCATCGAATCCGAGCGGCCCGACTTCGAGGCCGCTCAGTTCTTCCCGAGCATCACCGCCGAGCAATGGGGGCCCTATAGACAGCGCCTCGCCGGCTGGGCCATGGACGTCGGCTCGAACGGCCTCGTGTTCCCCATGCAAGCTTTCCTCCTGCGCACGAAGCACCACACGATCGTGGTCGACACCTGCGTGGGCGACCACAAGAAGCGCGTGCGCCCGACGTGGAACATGACCACCAGCGGCGAGTTCCTCAAGCGCTTCTCGGAGACCGGGGTTCGGCCCGAGCAGGTCGACTACGTCATGTGCACCCACATGCACAACGACCACGTGGGCTGGAACACGCGCTGGGAGAACGGGCGCTGGGTGCCGACCTTCCCCAATGCGAAATACCTCTTCAGCGAGAAGGAGCTCCAGTACTGGACACGCCTCCACAAGGAGACGCCGCAGAACCAGATCGAGGACAGCGTGCTCCCCATCGTCGAGCAGGGGCGCGCCCAGCTCGTGAAGAACGACTTCGCCATCGGCGACGAGGTGCGCTTCGAGTCAACCGCCGGCCACACCCCCGACCACATGAGCGTGCACATCAGCTCCCGCGGCCAGGAGGCGGTGATCACCGGCGACCTCATCCACTCGCCCGTCCAGTGCCTGGAGATGGAGTGGGTGCCGCGCCCCGACTACGACCCACCGCAGGCCGCGGCCACCCGCCGCGCCTTCATGGAGCGTTACTGCGAGCGCGACGTGCTCGTCTGCGCCTCGCACTTCCCGTCGCCCTCCTTCGGCCGCTTCGTGCGCGAGGGCAAGGGCTTCTGGTTCCAGTACCTCGAGGGCTGAGCGGCACGGAGGACGCCATGGATCTCGGGCTCACGGGCAAGAAGGCCATCGTCACCGGCGGGAGCCTCGGCATCGGCAAGGCCATCGCGCGCGAGCTGGCGCGCGAGGGCGCCGACGTCGCGGTCGTGTCGCGCACCAAGGACGTGCTGGAGGCCGCGGCGAGCGAGATCGCGAAAGAGACGGGCCGCCGCGTGGAGGGCGGCCCACACGCGCGCGGGGGGGCACCGACTTCTGCGAGAAGGCGTCCTCTCAGGCCTTCGCGTACTCGAACCAGAATCCGTTGCCCTCACGGACGACGCGGCCGAACGAGGGCGACGGGAAGTGCGAGG
>DASTYT010000069.1 GCA_035764725.1 Candidatus Methylomirabilota bacterium
GGCAGACGGGCTCTTTCCCTTTCGCGAGCAGATCCCCCAGCCCTCGACCGCGTACCGGTCCGCGGTAGGGCGATGGCTGCGGGGCGGGGATTCCCTGGACGACCACGCCGGTCATGCCGTCGCCACGTATCCCTGGTGGAAGGTCATGTGGCTGACCGGCGTCGACTACTTCTCGACCCTCGGCTATCAGCCCGGCATCGCCCTCCTCGCCGCCGGGGCGGTGGCGCCGATCGCGACGGTCATCCTGGTCCTCGTCACCCTGTTCGGCGCCCTGCCGGTGTACGCCCAGGTGGCGGGGCGCAGCTATGCCGGCCAGGGCTCCATCGCGATGCTCGAGAACCTCCTGAGCGGCTGGAAGGGCAAGGGACTGGTCCTGGTCCTGCTGGGCTTCGCCGCCACCGACTTCGTCATCACCATGACGCTGTCGGCGGCCGATGCCGCCAAGCACGCCATCGAGAATCCCTTCCTCCATCCCGTGGTCGGCGAGCATCAGATCCTCGTCACTCTCGCCCTCCTCACCGTGCTCGCGGCGGTGTTCGTCAGGGGGTTCCAGGAAGCCATCGGCCTCGCCACCGCGGCCGCTGTGCCCTATCTCGTTCTAAACCTCATCGTCCTCGGCCGCTGCGCCTTCGAGGTGATCACCCACCCGACCTTGCTCGGGGAGTGGCGCTCCGCGCTCACCGCGAAGGGCGACGCACCCATGCTGATCGCCGGCGCGATGCTGGTGTTCCCGAAGCTCGCCCTCGGCCTGAGCGGCTTCGAGACGGGTGTCGCCGTCATGCCCCTGGTCGACGGCGGGCCGGTGGATCGCGGTCGGAGCCCGCGAGCTGGCGAGGTGCCCATCGGACGCGTGGCCAACACGCGCAAGCTCCTCCTGACCGCCGCCCTCATCATGAGCGCGATGCTGATCCTCTCGAGCTTCGTCACCGCGCTCCTGATCGCGCCGCCCGACTATGCGGAGGGCGGCAAGGCGAGCGGCCGCGCCATTGCCTTCCTGGCTCACCGCCACCTCGGGACTGCCTTCGGCACAATCTACGACGTGTCGACGATCGTCATCCTCGGCCTCGCCGGAGCCTCGGCGATGGCGGGCCTGCTCCATCTCATCCCCCGCTATCTGCCCCGCTTCGGGATGGCGCCGCGGTGGGCCGCCCTCTCCCGGCCCCTCGTGCTGCTTCTATTCGTCGTGGACATCGTCATCACACTGGTCTTCCGAGCGTCCGTGGAGGCCCAGAGCGGCGCCTACGCCACCGGTGTGCTCGTGCTGATCCTGTCCGCCGCCTTCGCGGCCACGCTCGCCCTGTGGCGCGAGCGCCGCCGGCTCCTGGCTTCCTACACGGGGATCGTCTGCCTAGTCTTCGCCTACACCCTGGGGGACAACTGCCTGGAGCGGCCCGACGGCCTCATCATCGGCACCATCTTCACGGCGCTGCTGATGGCGGCGTGCGCCATCAGCCGATCGATCCGCTCCGTGGAGTTCCGCATCCCCCACGGTTACTTCGCCGACGCGGAAAGCTGGCGCCTCGGCCCGGAGGTACGAGGGAAGAAGGTGCACCTGGTCCCCATCCGGACCGCCTCGCCCGAAGCCCGCGGCCGCAAGCGGTCCGAGATCGTGCGCCACTACAATGTGCGCGGGCCATTCCTGTTCCTGCACGTGAACTTGCTCGACAACCGCAGCGAGTTCTCCGCGCCGCTCGAGGTTCGCCTCCGGAAGGAGGGGGAGGACTATGTGGCGGAGGTGCTCGGGGCGGTCGCCATCGCCAACACGATCGCCTATCTCAGCGAGGCCATCGATCCCATCTCGATCTTCATCGGGCTCACGCGGCGCCAACTGATGGCTCAGGCCATGCGCTACCTCCTGTTCGGGGAAGGGGAGACTGGCCTGATGGTCTACACCATCCTCCTGCGCTACTGGGACTGGACGCCCGAGGACGACGTGCGGCCCCTCATCTTCCTGATGTCCGATTGAGCCGCGTCCCTGCTGGAGTGGGCGCTAGCGCAAGAACGGCGGCCGAGGTGGCCGCGGCCTGCAAGGCGGACTCTCCACTCCCGACGCGGCATCCGCATAAGAGCGGATGCCTAACGTCAACGCCTAAGGCATCACGAACGGGGTCGGGTCCAGGAAGCGCCGCAACACGTTGCCGGTGAGGCGGGCGATGTTGTTCTCGTGGCCCGTGTGGCCGAGGCTCCCGACATAGGCGATGGAGCCCGTGGAGAAGACGGCGCCGCCACCCGGGTGCTCGAAGAACACCATGTCCGCCCGGACGGCGGCGGAGAAGCGGCCGTCCGTGCCCGAGGACGACACGTTCATCTCCTCGTTCACGAGCTGGAAGGCGTTCGAGTGCTCCTCGGAGACGGCGACGACGAGGGCATGCGGTGGCGTACCCAGGGCGGTGCTGACCGCGTCCAGTTCGAGCCCGGCCGCACCCGCGCCGGAGAGCCCGAAGTCCCCCAGGATCTCGTCCTGGATGCCCTCGAAGATGAAGCGTGCGCGGGGGTCCTGGCTGGCGGCGGTCCGCCGGTAGTAGGACGAGCGGTCGAAGCCCTGCGCGACGAACCCGATACCCACGAGAGCGTTGGGCGCCCGCCCCTGACGGCGCCAGAGGCCGCCGTACTCGCCGGTGGAGGCGTGATAGTACTCGCCCACCGACTCCGCCCAGGCGCGCGTCCCGTCCTCGGCCCGGCGCAGCTCGATCATGCCGGGATGCGCCGACGGATAGGACACCCGCCAATAGAACCCGTTGCCGCCCATGTACATGAACCGGCCGCCCCGGCCCAGATAGGCTTCGACGGCGTCCAGCATCTCGCGCGAGTAGTACTCGGGATGACAGCCGGTGAGGATCACGCGGTAGCCGGCGAGCAGCGCCTCGCCTTCCCGGTGCAAATCGTCGTCGGTGATGACGTCGTAGGACTGGCCCTGGCTCTCCAGCCAGTCGAGCAGGCAGAAGTCCAGGAAGAGATTCCAGAGCCGGCCGGTCGGTCGAGTGTTGACGATGGGGCGCAGGCGGGAGACGTGGCACACGCCGGAGCCGTCGGAGTGCGTGTCGTAGGTCGAGCCGCCAAGCTCCGGGTGATACATTAGCAGGAGGTCCGTCGAGTCCACCGTCGGGAGCGCGCCGATGTAGAGCTCGGCGGCGCTGGGGCGCATGCGCGCGCGATAGTTCGAGTAGGCGAGGTAGGTCGCGGTGGAGGCGAGGAAGGCCACGGGCGCGCGCGGGGCACCGCGGGGCGGCCGCACGTAGAACACCACCCAGAAGGGTGGCCCGCCGTCCGCCTCCAGCATGAGGGCGTAGACACCGCTGCGAGCGTCGGCGGGAATGGTCACGGTGTGGCTGGGCCGCCACCCGGCGTCGTAGAGATCGTCGTCGTGGAAGTGGATCGCAGCGTACTGCTCGGGCGCCCGGCGCCAATCCATGGCGCTGCCGTCCCAGTTGTGCCCCGTCACCGCCCGCTTCGGCGCGTTCACGGTGCGGCCGTGAAGCCGATGTCCCGAGCGATCGGTGACCTTGTCGGTGGCGATGTCCGCGGCGAAGTCCCAGCGGCCGATGACGTGGCCGTCGTGCACGACGATGGGCCGGTCGATCTTGCCGTTGAAGTGCCAGGTGGTGAGGAGCCGCGCCGCCTCGACGCCGCGGCGGGCCGCGCCGAGAAGGAATTCGCCCGAGCCGGTAGGCCCGCCGGGGGCGATGCGCGCGGTGACGTGTACCGGCACCTCCGTCGTCACGGCGTGGTCGGGAAGCGGCGCCTGATCGAGCGCCACCGTGCCTGCGGCGAGGTCGACCGAGGCGGTGACGCGGTACCAGCGTCGCGCGGTGAGCGGGCGCCCGGTGCTCATGCGCGCCGCGGGCGCAGAGCCGCCGCCCGCCTGGAAGGCCAGCGCGCCCGTCTCGTCGAGCATGAGCGCGAAGCCCTGCTTCGTGTCCTCGGCCCAGGTGCCCATGATCACCTGTGGGCGTGGCTCGGGGCGAATGAGCACCCGCGTGGGCAGGACGAAGGCCTCCAGCGTGAAGCGGGAGAGCCCGGCAAAGGCCGTCGGGTGTGGGATCCGGACGTACGAGCCGGCGTCGATGGACTGCGGCGTGCCCGCGTGCTCGCCGTCGAGCGAGGTCGCGAGCGGCACTGTCTTGAGCCCGGAGCCGCCGGGGCCGGTGTCGGGCGAGGTCACGCGCACGATGCGCGCGCCATAACGGCGCGGCCCGTCGAGCGTGCCCACCATGAAGCGAATCGTCTCGCCGGGCGCCACGCTGAGCGGATCGGCGTAGCCCAGCACGCGGGGCATGGGCGGGATCATGGCCGCGGCCTCATGGCACGGTGAGCCGCTCGCCCGTCACCGCCTCCCAGCGCATCCGGAAGGCGTGCCACTCCGCGTCCTCCAGACTCGTGAAGACGGGATCCGAGAAGAGCCGGGGGGGCAGACCGTCGGGCTGCTTCTCCGCCAGCACCCATTCCTCGTGCGGCTGCGGCTTCACGCAGACCAGGAGCAGGTTCTGGCAGTGCCGCGAGCTCCGCAGCACGTTCAGCACGGCCTGGAGCTCCGGGCTGTGTGGGCCGAAGGGGCGGCGCTTGAACTCCAGCGCCAGATCGGTGCGGCGGGGATCGATGGTGAACATGGCGGCCGCGGGCGGGCTAGCCCTGGCGCGGGGAGTCCTTCAAGACGTCATACACGGCCGCCTTGATGTCGTCGCGGCTGGGGAGCGCCGCCTGCTCGAGCGGAGGGCTGTAGGGCACAGGCACCGGCACCGCGCACACGCGCCGGATGGGCGCCTTGAGGACCCGGAACGTGTCGGGATCCTCGGCGATCAGCGCCGCGATCTCCGAGGCCGCCGAGCACGTGGCGGGCGCCTCGTCCACGATCACGAGCCGCCCGGTTTTCCTGACCGACGCGCGCAGCGCGTCGACGTCCATGGGCACGAGGGTCCGCGGATCGACGACCTCGACCGAGATGCCCTCGCCGGCCAGCGCCTCCGCCACCGCGAGCGCCTCGCCGACGTAGTAGGCCAGACCCACGATGGTCACGTCGGTGCCCGCGCGCTTCACTTCCGCGACGCCCAGCGGGACCAGGTGGTCGCCGTCGGGCACGGGCCCGGTGACGCCGGCGAGGCGGCTGCACTCGAAGCTCACCACGGGATTGTTGTCGCGAATCGCGCTCTTCAAGAGCCCCTTGGCGTCGGCCGGCGTCGAGGGCAGCACGATCTTGAGCCCGGCCAGATGCATCCACATCGAGTACGGGCTCTGCGAGTGCTGCGCGGCGAGGCCCATGCCGCCGCCCGTCGAGCAGCGGTAGGTCACGGGGAAGTCGGCCTGCCCGCCGAACATGTAGCGGATCTTGCTCGCCTGATTGACGACCTGATCCATCGCCACGAAGGAGAACGTCACCATGCGCCAGTGCACGATGGGGCGGAAGCCCGAGCCCGCCGCGCCCAGGCCCATGCCCGTCAGCACCGCCTCCGAGATCGGCGTGAAGCGCACGCGGGCGGGGCCGAACTCCGCGGCGGGATCCCCGGTGAAGTCCGTGGCCATCGTGATGACGCGCGGATCGCGCCGCATCTCTTCCGCCACCGCCTCCTCGAGCGCCCGCTGAAACGTGATCTCGCGCATGCCGGCTCCTCCTCGCCTAGTCGGCGAACATGTCGACGAGCAGGTCGCGGGGATTGGGGAAGGGGCTCGCCTCGGCGAAGGCCACCGCGGCGTCGAGATCGGCGGCGACCTGCGCGCGCAGCTTGGCGATCTCGGCGGGCGAGACGGCGCCCTCCTCGAGGAGGTGGCGCTCGAGGCGGGCGATCGGATCCCGCGCCGTCCAGGCCGCGATCTCCTCCGCCGGCCGCGTCTCCGGGGGCACCGCGGCCCGCATCGCGTGGAAGCGCCAGCGATACGTCAGGCACTCGAGCAGGCTCGGCCCCTCGCGCCGGGCCCGGCTCACCGCCGCCGCGGCGGCCTCGCGGACCGCCAGCACGTCGTTGCCGTCCACGGCCACGCCCGGCATGGCATAGGCAGAGGCGTGGGCCGCGATGTCGGTCCGCGGATGCTGGACGCCGACGGCATTGTTCGCCGCGTACTGGTTGTTCTCGCAGACGAAGACGATGGGGAGCTTCCACACCGCGGCGATGTTCAGGGCCTCGTGGAACTCGCCCTCCGCGGCGGCGCCGTCGCCGAAGAAGCACACGGTGACGTCGCCCCGGCCCTCGAGCTGCGCGGCCAGCGCGGCGCCGCAGGCGATCGGCAGCCCCCCGCCGACGATGCCGTTGGCGCCCAGCATCCCGACCGAGAAGTCGGCGATGTGCATCGAGCCACCCTTGCCCTTGCAGTAGCCATCCACGCGGCCGAACAGCTCCGCCATCATCCGGCGGATGTCGGCGCCTTTCGCGATGCAGTGACCATGGCCGCGATGCGTGCTGGTGACCCGGTCCTTCACGGTGAGGGTCGAGCAGACGCCGACGGCCACCGCCTCCTGCCCGACGTAGGGATGCACCGCGCCGTAGATCTTCCCGGCCACCCGCAGGCGGATCGCGAGCTCGTCGAACTCGCGGATCAGGATCATGGTCCGGAGCATCTCGCGAAGCTGGGCCGTGTCGTCTGCCATCGCGCGCTCCCTAGCCGCCGGCGGCATGGGCGCCGGCGATGCGACCGAACACCGCGCCCGACATGAGCCCGGTGCCGCCGGGATAGTTTCCGTGGAAGAGGCCGCCCACCATCTCGCCGCAGGCGTAGAGGCCGGCGATGGGCGCCCAGGAAGTGCCGATCACCTGGGCGCGCTCGTTGATGCGCACGCCGCCGAAGGTGAACGTGATGCCGCCGGTGACGGGATAGGCCACGAAGGGCGGCGTGTCGAGGCGCTGCGCCCAATTCGACTTCGGCAGCTCGAGACCCTTCGTGGCGAGCCCGTCCTTCACGGTGGGATCGAAGGCGCCCGCGCTCACCGCCGCGTTGTAGTCGTCGAGGGTGCGGCGGCAGGCCGCGCGGTCCACCGGCAGCGTGTCAACGAGGGCGGCGAGGGAGTCGGCGACCAGTGGCGTCCCCGTCTTGTAGCGCCCCTCCAGCAGGTCCGTCACCTTGGCGTCGAAGATCTGATAGCCCACGCCCCCCGGCTCGTTCAGGATGATGCCGCCCAGCTTGGCGTAGGTGTAGAACTGGAAGTCCTCCCCCTCGTCGAAGAAGCGGCGCCCGCGGTTGTTCACCAGCACGCCGTAGGGGTACGAGAGGCGGTTGGTCTTGTCGGTGAGCTTGCGGTCACCGTAGGGCGGCGCGTCCGCGTCGATGGGCGTGGAGTGGCAGCCCGTCCACTGGCCGAAGGGCAGCGCGCGGATGTCGATGGCCATGCGGAGGCCGTCGCCCGTGTTGTACCGCGTGCCGCGCACCTTGGCGTGATCCCACGGCCGCCCGAGATACCGCGCGCGCCAGGCCGGATTGGCCTCGAAGCCCCCGCAGCCCAGCACCACCGCGCCGGCGGTGACGTCCTCGAAGCCGCGCGCGCTCTCGGTGGTGACGCCGATCACCCGGCCCGCGCGGTCCTGGTTCAGCTGCACCACGCTGGTCCCGTAGCGGATCTCCACGCCGGCCTTCGCGGCGATGTCGAACCAGCCGCGCGAGAGACCCACGCCCTCGTGCTCGGCGCGGATCACCGCGCCCGGCGACCACTTGATCGTGTTCCCGACGCGCACCCCGGAGAGCGACAGCGCGGGCTCGAGCGCCATCCCCTTGCCCGCCATCCACTTCACCGTGTCGTAGGAGCGGCCGATCAGGATCTCGCCCAGCTCGGGATCGGCGCGGCCCTCGGTGACGCGGCGGAGATCGTCCCAGAAGCGCGCGCGAGGATACGGTGCAACGTCCGAGAAGAAGCCGGGGATGCGCCGCTCGGCGTCGGGGACGAGGGGACGGAGATCCTCGCCCCGGTCGAAGGCGAAGCGGAACAGGCCCCCGCTGTAGTGGGTGTTGCCGCCGCGCAGCTCCTCGGGGGCCTTCTCGAGCACGAGCACGCGGCGGGCGCCCTGCTCGCGCGCGGAGACGGCCGCGGCCAGCGCCGCATTGCCCGCGCCCACGACGACGACATCGTGCTCAGGCATGCCCGCCGCCTTCCTTGCCGCGCACCTCGACGCCCGCCCACTGCTCGTAGAGGCGCGTCACCGCGGCCATGTCCTGGTTGGCCAGCCCCTGCGCGGCGGCTGCCTCGTAGACCTGCCGGACCGCGGAGGCGACCAGCATGGGGAACCCGAGCCCCGCGGCCAGGCCCAGCGCCAGCGACACGTCCTTCTTCGACAGCGCGATGGAGAAGTTCGGCGTGAAGTCTCCCTTGAGCACGTTCGGCATGCGCTTGAGAAAGTGATGCGAGCGGCCTCCGCTGTTCGAGAGGATGTCGAAGAGCTGGCGAGGGTCCATGCCCGCCTTCACGCCCAGCACCATCGCCTCGGCCGCGACCACCATGTTGCCCATCGACATCACGTTGTTGACGAGCTTCACCACGAGGCCCGAGCCGAGCGGCCCCACGTGGTGGATCTCGGAAGCCAGCGCCGAGAGCACCGGCCGCGCCCGCTCCACCACCGCCGCGTCGCCCCCCACCATGAAGACCAGCTTGCCGCTGCCCGCCTCGGCGGGGCCGCCGCTCACCGGCGCGTCGAGACAGTCGATGCCGGCCGGCGCGGCCTTCGCGGCAATCTCGCGGCACGTCTCCGGGTCGATGGTGGAGAGGTCGATCCACGTCATGCCTTTGTGCGCGCCCGCGAGCGCGCCCGACTCGCCGAGGTAGGCTTCGCGCACGGCGGCGGGGTCCGGCAGGCTCGAGAGGATCACATCGGACGCCGCGGCCACGCGGCCCGGCGAAACCTCGAGCACCACCCCGGCGGCCTTCGCCTGCGCGGCGCGCTCGGCGCTCGGGTCGTAGCCGCGCACGGTGAAGCCCTGCGAGACGAGGCGGCGCGCCATCTGGCCGCCCATGGTGCCGAGCCCGAGGAAGCCGATGCGCGGCCGGGCGTCGCTCATCGCCGGGGCGCGCTCCTCACGGCGTGGAGATCGCCGCGGCGGCTTCGGCCTGCGCCTGGGCGGCGCGCGCCTTCCACATCGCGTTGGCGTGGTCGATCTTGGCCTTGGCCTCGGTGTGGTGCTTCTTGGCCTCCTCCACCAGCGTCTTGGCCTGCTCGATCAGCCGCTTGGCGTCGGGCGTGAGCTTCATCGCCTCCGCCTTCTTGATGGCATCCTCGGCAGACTTGATCTGCACGGGACAGTTCCAGGCGGCGGCGGGGGCGGCGCCGAGCGCCGCGGTGACGATCGCGACGGCGGCGGCGCGAGCGAGCGGGTTCATCGATCGGGTCTCCCGAGGGTGCGTGCGCGCGTTCTGGGAACGCCCGAGAGTCTAGCACGCCGACGTTGCGCCGCAAGTCCGAGGCGCGTCAGCGCTGGAACGCTCTCTCAGCGCTGATTCACACCCACGAGCGCCTTCACGGCCTCAAGCGCCGCCCGATACGCGACGGGGTCCGGGCCGAAGCTGCCGCCGCGCGACACGCAGGGATCGTCGAGGCCGAAGGGCTGGCCGGTGGCCCGACTCACGAGCTGGCCCTCGGGACGCTCTTCCCAGAGACAGCGGCTGACATTCTGCTCGCGGGGGTTGTGGCGCACGCGGTCGCCCGGACGATCGAACTGGTGGTGGGCTCCCGCGTACGCGGTGAGCTGGGCGTCCGCTCCGGCCCGCTGGAGCCGCTCCACGTAGGCCCGACAGGGCTCGATGGGGGCAAGGTCGTCGGCCGTCCCCTGGAACAGGCGGATCGGGCGATCGGTCACCGCTCCGTCGCCGATGTAGGTGATGAGGCACGGAGGGTAGAACGCGATGTGCTGCGCAAACCGGACGCCCGCCGGCCCGTGCAGGCGCTGGAATCGCGTCACCGCCGAGTAGAGCGCGGCGATGGCGCCCTTGGAGAACCCTATCACGGCGATGCGCGCCGGGTCGATCCGAGGGTGCGTGGCCAGGAGCTCCAGGGCGCGGTAGGTATCCCCGAGCATCGCGAGGCTGCTGAGCTGCGACTGGTCCTCCGCGGTGAAGGTGATGCCCCGGCCGGTGAAGCTGTCCAGCACGAAGGTCGCCGCGCCGGCCCGGCGAAGCTCGTCGGC
>DASTYT010000070.1 GCA_035764725.1 Candidatus Methylomirabilota bacterium
GAGACCGATCGTCCCGCACCGGCCTTCGTCAGGAACCCCTTCGGATCGAACCTCGCAATCTGCTTACGCCCCATCGCGACCCCCCGTCGAATCCGGTGTTGCCCCTCGACTCCCCTACCATAACGGGACTATATCAGCCCCGGCAACGGGGCCTAGATGGACCTTGGTCCAGCCGCGTCACATGGAATCTGGAAGAGCCCTGCTCGCTCATTGGACCAAAGTCCAGGTGGGCGGGCGAGCGGCTGAAGGCTACTCTGGCCTGGTGCGAGAACACAGCCCTAGCGGCGCGGAGGAAGTCCAAAAGGTAAGCGAGACCCACAGATTCTCAACCTGCCATGTCCGCCGGCTGCCCGCACTCATCGCGGCTGTCGCAGTCCTCGTGCTCGGAGCGCTTCCTGCCCTTGCCCAGGACGCCGCGCCTCCAGCAACATCGCCGGTCGTCAGCCCGACGGGGCCCCTCGCTCTCGTCAAAGGCTCCGTGACCCGGGCTCTATCGATAGCCGAGTCACAGGGGGATGACGCGCAGCGGCGAGTCGAGCTCCGCCAGGTGGGAGAGGCGCTCTTCGACTTCCACGAGATGGGCCGACGGGCGCTGGGGCAGCACTGGGCCGGCCGTAGCCCCCAGGAGCAAGACGAGTTCGTCCGACTCTTCACCGATCTCCTCGAGCGGTCATACCTCCTCGCCATAGGGAACCGTGGGGCCGGGACGGTCACCTTTCAGGGCGAGTCCGTGGAGGGCTCGGCAGCGCGCGTACGATCACGCCTCGTCACCAACCGCGGCGCGGAGATCCCCATAGAGTTTCGCCTGCTGGAGCGGGGCGGGCGATGGGCCGTCTATGATCTCGTAGTCGAAGGTGTGAGCCTCATCTCCAGCTACCGGAGCCAGTTCAACTCGATCATCCGGAACTCTTCGTTCGCCCGGCTCCTGGAGAAGTTGTCGGGTCGGGAGACGCCGCAGGGGAGCGGCGAGAAACCTTGAACCGCGATCGGCGCGAGCGGCGGGCCGCCACGCTTCTCCTCCTCACGTCCGTGCTGTGGCTGCATGAGTGGCTCCCGGCGCTGCTCGTGGTCGCCTGGGTGTCGTGGCTCATCCTTCACAAGCAACTCGAAGGCAGCCTTGGTGAAGGCCTGGTTGGCCTTTGGCGGCGTAGGTGGCCGTTCGGCACGTTGGTACTCATCCCGCTCATGACCGCCAACGCGCTGGCCTACTGGGTGTACGCGCCGCTGCCCGGACGCATCATGCCGTTCGCTCTCAATCTGCTCGGGCTCTCGATCCTCCTCTTCGGGGGTTGGTGGGGCAAAGCCCGCTCGCTCAGAGGGGCTCCGGAGGAACCCGGTGCGCCAGCCGCCAGCTCGGACCTGGCCGCGGCGAGCGCGCAACCGAAAGAGCGTGCGTAGTCACCGGCGAATCGTGTGGAAGTCTCGATTCAGTGCGACGGGTTGCCTGCCGTCTAGTTGAGGTGTCCAGGTTCCCGCCGCATACTCCGCCAGGCCCTTCAGAAGCACCTCGTGTAGCGTTGTCCCGTCGCCCACGGCGCGAGCACGCGCCGCTCGCTGAAGCTCGAGCGGTATACCGCGCAGCAAGTAGATCCCCGTGGTCGCTATACTCAGGAGCGCGCCAGTCGGAGTGGGCCGGCCTTTCTTTCCATCAACGCTCCCCGGCAATTTGGAAACTACAACCTCTTCACGGAGAGCGAGGAGGGCTCGGTCGGCAAGGCCAAGAGCCGCCTTGCCCTCTGCGCCGGACGCATTGGGCCGACAGAACCGTTGAGCGACGATGGCCCCGGCCGCCAGGCCGAACCCGACACCGAACGTCATAAACATTCCGCCGGGAAGAGAGAAGCCGGCCAGGGATAGGCCCGCTCCGACCAAACCCGCACCGACCCCGAGGCCCATGTCTACGATCAACCCATACCCTCGACGGCCCATCAAAGTGTCAGCGAGCCAGCCAGCACTGAGGCCGGCCAGCGCCCACATCGGGCCCATCTGAACAATTTGCTCATTCATCATCCGGAGCCTCCCTCAACGTCCTCAGGCAGACCGGCGACCGCCGAAGAACTGCAACATGACGACAAGGGCGGCGATCACCACCAGTAGAGGAACCCAGCCGCCGGCCGCATACGAGCCGGCCATACCGAGTGCCCACAGCACCAAGAGCATGACCACAGTCGTCCACAGCATGACACCCCCACCCTTCCTCTCTGACTGCTCACCCGCGGGAACGCGCAAGCCAGAACGCGCGCGCTGGCTCGCGGGCTACCGAGAGCCGAAGCCGTACGCCGGGCTCTTCCGGACTGCCTCACTCCTCACGGCCAAGGTCGCCACGACGCTCACGAGCACTCGCGCGTCGACCGGCTTCGACACGAAATCCTGGAAGCCCGCCCGCAGCACGCGCGCTCGATCCTCGACGGTGCTCAGTCCGGTGAGGGCCGCTGCCGGGGTCTCGCCACCGTGCTCCCGGGGCAAGGCGCGCAGCTTGCGAATCAGCGAGTAGCCATCCTCGTCGGGCATCTCGATTGCCGAAAGCACAACATGGGAGCGCTCCCGTTCGAATGCTCTCAGCGCCTCTGCCACCCCGGCGGTGGCCGTCACCTGGGCGCCGTACACCTCGAGCAGCCGGCTGATGACCTCGCGCACCACGTCGTGGTCGTCCACGAGCAGCACCCGCACTCCGTCTAGAGGCGATGCGCGTTCGACCACTTGGGTCATGGACACCTCACCGCCTTCCGGACACGGCCTCTCCCTAGAGCCAGCTCCTCACGCCCACGCACAACCAATACACCCCTTGCCGAGGGGAATCTGTCCCGAGTTGAACACCAGGGATGTGTCTCGAATTGAACACATTCCGAGATAGCTGATCGACGATCCGTTGCGGCGTTACCGAGAAGAGCAAGCGCAGCGGGCGACACCGAGGTAGGCTGGACCAACAAGGAGATAACTCATGACGATCAGCAAGAAGGCCTCAGCCCGAAAGACCTCACCGCAGCAAGACGAGGCGGATCGTGACGCCCTCGCTCGTGCGGCCGGCCGCCAGAAGGCCGCGAGCACCTCGGCTCGCGAAGCCCAGGCAACGCGGAAGCAGTTCGGCAAGACAGGCGCCAAAGCCATCCAGGGGCACATCAGGGCGCGAGGACAGCGGCAGCAGGCGCGCCGCGACTCCCGCTGACTCGGCCACGGCGCGATGACAACCATATCGATCAGCTTCGAAGGGCGCTCGACGGACGAGGTTGAGGCTCGGAGTCAAGCGCGCCGCGGAGACCTCCGCGCGCCGAGGAGGACGATGGCGACGGCGGCGAGCTGCAGCGCGAGACAGCCGGCCAGCGCGACCTGATAGCTGCCGAAGGCGTCGTGCAGCCAGCCGAGGATACCGGGTCCGAACGAGTACGTGAACTGATTGACGGCGATGATCGTGCTCACCACGCGACCGAAGGCCTCGCGCGGGAACTCCGCCTGCACGATCACGCTGGGGAGGCTGGTCGTGTTGCCCACGCCCAGCCCGAACATCATGCAGGCCACGTAGAGCAGCGCGGGGCCGGGCTCGGCGAGCATCAGCGCGACCGAGGCCGCCTGGAGGAGGAAGTTGCCCGCGATGATCCCGCGTTTATTCATCCGATCGACCACCAGGCCGACCGCGAGGCGTCCCAGCACCGCGCAGGCGGACGTCAGGCTCACCGCCCAGGCGGCGCCCGCGACCCCCAGGGTGGGCCGGAGGATTGACACCTGGTGGATGATCACGCTGATCTGCGCGGTGAGGCCGAGCGTGAATGGCAGCGCCACCAACCAGAAATGCGCGGTGCGCAGGAACGCGCGGGCGGTGGGGGGGCTGCCACCATGCGCCCCGCCCGCGACGGGCCGTGGCGGGGGCGGATCGCCATCGGGCCCGAGCCCTAGTGCCTCGGGCCCGCGCGCCAGCAGGCCGAGCACCAGCGGCGTCAGCGTGACCGCCATCACGCCGACCAGCGTGGCCACCGCCGGCGTGAACCCCAAGCGGTGGATAAGGAAGACCAGGGCGGGCACCAGCACCACGCCGCCCACCGCGGCGCCGTTGAACGCGATGCTGATGGCGAGCCCCCGGCGCCGCTCGAACCAGGGGGCCACGATGAGGTTCAGCGCCGCGCCGCTCATCGCCGCCCAGCCCGCGGCCATCAGCGGGAACACGACGTAGAGCTGCCACGGCTGGGTGACCCGCGTGAGCGCGATGGCCGCCGTGCCCATGGCCGTCATGCCCACCAGCACGATGACCCGTGGCCCAGCGCGCTCGAAGAGCCCGGCGATCACCGCGATGAGGGCGGCGCCCACGAGATAAAGCACGATCACCGCGGAGGCGACGGAGCCCGTGCTCCAGCCGCGGCGCTCGACCAGCTCGGCGAGGAACACGCCGATCCCGTAGAACCCGAAGCCCCAGCCGAACACCGCGATAAGAAATGCGCAGGCGACAACCCACCAGCCTCGGTACATGTCGAGCAGGATGCGGTGCGCGCCGCGGGACCGTCAACGCGAGACGCTTCGACCGCGGTCGAAGGATCTCACGGATTTGACCTTCCCCCGCCCGGCTGGCAGGATGGTGGACGTTGCAGACTCTTCCCATACGTTCGCCACGAGGAGACCAGGCATCCATGAGCGTCGCCAACGGTCGCGAGTTCCTGAACATCCCCGGACCGACCAATGTCCCCGATGCGGTGCTGGCCGCCATGCAGCGGCCCGCCATCGACATCTATTCCGGCGACATGCTCGGCCTCACGCACTCGCTCCACGAGGATCTGCCGAAGATCTTCCGGACCTCGGGCCGCGCCTACATCTACGCGGCCAACGGGCATGGTGGCTGGGAAGCCGCGCTGAGCAACGTGCTCTCGCGCGGCGAGACCATTCTCGTGCTGGAGAGCGGGCTCTTCGCCGCGGGCTGGGGCGAGATGGCGCAGATGATGGGGGTGAAGGTCGAGTCGCTCAAGGGCGACCCGCGCCGCGCCGTGAACCCCGACGCCGTCCGGCAGCGCCTCGAGGCCGACAAGAGCCACGAGATCAAGGCGATCCTCGTCGTGCAGATCGACACCGCCTCCGGCGTCGCCAACGATCTGGCCGCCATCCGGGCCGCGATCGACGCCGCCAAGCATCCCGCCCTCTTCATGGTGGACGCGGTGGCCTCGCTGGGCTGCATGCCGTTCGAGATGGACGCCTGGCGCGTGGACGTCACGATGTCGGGCTCGCAGAAGGGCCTCATGACCCCGCCGGGCCTGGCCTTCGTCGCCGCCAACGAGCGCGCCCACGCCGCGCACCAGAAGGCCGATCTCCGCACGCGCTACTGGGACTGGACGTTCCGGCAGGGCCAGGCGCACTACCAGAAGTACGGCGGGACACCGCCCCAGCACCTCCTCTTCGCGCTGCGCAAGGCGCTCGATCTGCTCATCGAGGAGGGGCTCGAGCACGCGGCGCGGCGCCATGCCCTCCTGGCCGAGGCCACGCGGCAGGCGGTGGGGCGCTGGGCGGAGGGAGGCGCGCTGGCCATCAACGCGACCCAGCCGGCGGAGCGCGCCAACTCGATCACCTGCGTGCTCATGCCGGATCGCGATCCGCAGCCGCTGCTCGACTACTGCCGCCACAAGTGCGGCGTGATCGTGGGCCTCGGGATCGGCCCCTTCTCGGGCAAGGCGTTCCGCATCGCCCACATGGGCTACACCAACGCGCCCATGGTGATCGGCGCTCTCGGCGCCATCGAGATGGGGCTGGCTGCGCTCCGCATCCCCCACGGCACGGGCGGCGTGCAGCGCGCGGTGGACTATCTCGGGCGCGAGGTGCCGGCCTAGCAGCGCGCGCCCGCGCTCGACGATTCTTCTCGTCGCCGCACACCCAGTAGGGGCAGGAACGCCCGCTGCACCAAGGCTTTCCGTGGTAATAGTCTCGGAGTCCCTAAGGGTGCGACGGGAGGGACCCGACCCATGGTGGCGGCGTCTCCGATTCGATCCCTGGCGAAGCGCGCGCTGGTCGTCAACTGCTACTTCGACGATAGCCACCGGCCCGTCCGCCGCCCGCACAAGGTGCCCAGCGCCATGGGGCCCGTCTTTCTCGCCGGGGCCTTCTCCCCGCTCTGCGAGGTGCGGCTCTACAACGAGGTCGCCAGCGGGCCGCTGGACGATCCGGCGCTTCTGGGCTGGCCGGACATGCTGGTCCTCACCGGCCTGACCAACGCCTTCGATCGGATGCTGCACCTCACGGCCTACGCGCGCGCGCGGAACCCTCGCGTGATCGTGGCGGCAGGAGGTCCCGCCATTCGCGCGCTGCCCGCCCTGTCGCGCACCTTCTTCGACTACGCCTGCGAGGGCGACATCGAGGAGCTGCGCGAGGTCGTCGCGGACGCGCTCGGCGCGGCCTTCGTCGCCGAGGAGATGACGCCGCGCTACGACCTTGCCTACTGGATCGGGAGCATCGGCCACGCCGAGGCGAGCCGCTCCTGCAACTTTCGCTGTGACTTCTGCTCGATGACGGCGGAGGACCGGCAATACCGGAGCTATCCGGTCGACGCGCTCCGGCGGCAGATCGTGGCCATGGGGCGGAAGAAGCGGCTCTTCCTGGTGGACAACAACTTCTACGGGAGCGATCGGGCGCATTTCCACGCCCGGGTCGAGCTGATCGAGCGGATGCGGGCCGCGGGCTACTTCGGCGACTGGGGCGCGCTGGTCACCACCGATTTCTTCTACCAGAACCACAATGTCGAGCGTGTGGCGCGGGCGGGATGCAAGCTCCTCTTCAGCGGAGTGGAATCGTTCGACGTGGCGTGGCTGCGGGACGTCAACAAGCTGCAGAACGTCCGCTCCTCGCCCGTGGAGCAGATCGGGCGCTGCCTGGACGCGGGAGTACTGTTCGGCTACGGCCTGATCCTCGACGTCACCACGCGCACGATCGCCGATCTCCGTCAGGAGCTGGAGTACGTCCTCGACACGCCCCGTATTCCCCTCCCCGCCTTCCTCACGCTGCCCATTCCCCTCCTCGGTACGCCCTTCTTCCGCGAGTGCGCGGCCGCGGGTGCGTTCCTGCCGGACACGAAGCTCCGCGACATGGACGGCACGACCCTCGTCCTGCGTCCTCGCGACCCCATGCCCGAGGTGGTGGGCTTCGTGCGCGACATGCCGACCCTCCGCGGCTACCGCCGCCGCGCCCTCGGCCACTTCGCCCGGTTCGCGCGGCGCTACCACTCGGTGCTGACAGCCTTCCAGCTGAAGGCGGCCTTCGCCAGCGTGGCGCTCCTCTGCGCCTACGAGAGCACCACGATGGGCCCCTGGAACCGGCTCATGAGCCGGAGCCGACGCCGCCGCACCCACGTCACCACCACGGAGCCGCTGGACCGGACGTACACGCCGGCCTTCCGGCTGCCTCGGGGATACGAGCGCTACTTCACGCCCACCATGGTGACGGACGCCAGGGGTCGGCTCACCGCCGACGTCGCCGAGGCGGCCGCGCCCGCGCGGCGCACACGCACGGCGGCCACATCCCCGATTCCCGTGGGCTCATGAGCACCGTCACGGACGTCGACGAGCTCCTGGGCGAGAGCGCGCCCATGCTGGCGGTGCGCGATCAGCTCCGCCATCTCGTCACGCGGCCCCAAGCCGGGCGGCGGCTGCCCTCCATCCTGATTCAAGGAGAGACCGGCACCGGCAAGGGCCTCCTCGCGCGTCTCATCCACCGGCACGGGCCCCGCGCGAACGGGCCCTTCGTCGACGTGAACTGCGCGGCCATTCCGGATACCCTGCTGGAGGCCGAGCTCTTCGGCTACGAGCGCGGCGCCTTCACCGACGCCCGGCGCGGCAAGCCGGGGCTGCTCCAGACCGCAAACCGGGGCACGCTGTTCCTCGACGAGATCGGCCTAATGCCGCTGGCGCTCCAGGCCAAGCTCCTCACCGCCATCGAGGACCAGTCGGTGCGGCGGCTGGGTAGCACGGCGAGCGAGCCCGTCGATGTGTGGATCGTCAGCGCCGCGAACACGGACCTTCGGGCCGCCGTGCGCGCGCAAGCGTTCCGCGAGGACCTCTATCACCGCCTGGCCGTGCTGACGCTGACCCTACCGCCGCTGCGCGATCGCGGACATGACATCGTCCTCCTCGCCGAGCTCTTCCTCGCCCGCGCCTGCTCCGACTACGGATTACCCCCGAAGAGCCTGGCTCCCGACGCGCTAGCGCGGCTTCTCGCGCATTCCTGGCCGGGCAACGTGCGCGAGCTGGCCAACATGGCCGAGCGGCTGGCGCTTCTCGTCGAGGACGACGTGGTGCGCGGGGACGCCCTGAATCTCCCGCCGGCCCCCGGTGCATCCATCGACGCCGCGGGCGCCGCGACCTCGCCAGCTTCGCTCGACGACAAGATGCGGGAGCATCTCCGGGCGGCGCTCACCCAGACGGGCTGGAACATCACGCGGACCGCCGTATCCCTGGGCATCTCGCGCAATACCCTCCGTGCGCGCATGCGGAAGTACGGCCTCCAGGTCGATGGGGCCGCGGCACCCGCCCCAGCCGCCTCCACCGGACGAGACCGCCCCGAGCCGCCCCGGCCGGAGCTGGCGCCCGAGGCCGCGCCCGTGCGCATTCGCTGGGAGCGTCGACGCGTCACGTTCCTCCAGGCCGAGCTCCTGCTTCCGGAGGCACGGGAGGCCTCGACGAGCACGCGCGAGATCGAGGTGTTGATGGAAAAGGCCCGGGGATTCGGGGGCGAGATCAGCGAGGTCAGCCAGAGCGGCATGGCCGCCGTCTTCGGCGTCGCGCCGACCGAGGACACGGCCCAGCGGGCCGCGCACGCCGCGCTCACCATCGCCAAGGCCATCGAGCGGCTGCGGGCCGAGACGGGCGGGCTGCTGGACGTGAAGATCGCCATTCACACCGGCCAGGCGCTGGTGACGCAGCTCCAGGGCAAGGCGGTGATCGAAGCCGAGGCCAAGGAGGAGGCCCAGGCCACCATCGGCGGCCTGCTCCAGCGAGCCGTGCCGGGGGCGATCGTGCTGAGCCGCGCGGTGCGGCCCTTCCTGGAGCGCCGATTCAAGATCCATCCGCGCGACGGCGAGGCCCGATCCGCCGATCCGCTGCACCGGCTGCTGGGGCCCAAGCAGCATAGCCTGGGCCCCGCCCGCGAGATGATCGCCTTCGTCGGCCGCAGCCGGGAGATGGACGCGCTGCAGAGCCACCTCGCGGCGGCCGCCGCCGGGCGAGGCCAGCTCGTGAACGTGGTGGGCGAGGCCGGCATTGGCAAGTCGCGCCTCCTCTACGAGTTCAGGCGGCGGGTCGCCACGCAGGGCGTGCGCTATCTCGAGGGCCGCTGCGTCTCGTACGGCAGCGCCATCGCCTACCTGCCGATCATCGACTTGATCCGCCGGGGCTTCGGGATCACGGAGGCGCACGGTCCCGTGCTCGCCGCGGAGAAGATCCACGCGACCCTCCAGGCCCTCGGCCTGAATCCCGATGAATCGGCGGCCCCGCTCATGAGCCTGCTCGGCTTCACGGAAGGCACGGCGAAGCTCGCCGACCTCAGCCCCGAGGCGGCGAAGGCCCTCACCGTCGAGACCATCCGGCGCGTGGCGCTGGCCGCCAGCCGGCCCCGGCTCCTCATCATCATCGTCGAGGACGTGCACTGGATCGATCGTGCGTCGGAGGAGCTCCTGGCCACCATGGCCGAGAGCCTGCCGGTGGCCCCCGTGCTCGTGCTGACCACGCAGCGGCCCGGCTACCGCGCCCCGTGGATCGAGAAGTCGTACGCGAGTCAGATCGCGCTGCCGCCCCTGTCCCTCGATGAGAGTCTGCGCTTCGCGCGGTCCATGCCGCCCGAGCGCCGCCTGCCCGAGCCGCTGGCGCGTGTCGTCCTGGACCGCGCGGAGGGCAATCCCTTCTTCATCGAGGAGCTCACCCGCGCCATCGCGGAACGGGGCGAGCGGCACGCGGACTCCGCCGTCCCGGACACGGTGCAGGGCGTGCTGATGGCGCGGATCGAGCGCCTGGCCGAGGAGCCGCGTCGCGCGCTCCAGACCGCCTCGGTGCTGGGGCGCACGGTGCCGCTGCGCGTGCTCGCCGCGATGTGGGAGCCGAGGACGGACATCGACGCGCATCTGCGCGAGCTCGGGCGCCTGGAGTTTCTCTACAAGAGCGGCTCGGGCGAGGAGGCCGCCTGCGTGTTCAAGCACGCGCTGACCCAGGAGGTGGCGTACGAAAGTCTCCTCCCGGCCCAGCGCATGGACCTCCACGCCGCCGCCGGCCGCGCCATCGAGACCCTCCACGCCGGCCGGCTCGAGGACGTGTACGATCGGCTCGCCTACCACTACGACCGCACGCGCCATGCGCCGCAGGCCGTCGAGTACCTCACCCGCTCGGCCGAGAGGGCGGCGGCGCGCCATGCCCATGCGGAGGTGGTGGCGGCGCTCCAGCGGGCGCTCGCGCGGGTGCCGGAGCTGCCGCGCGAGACGCAGGATCGGCTGACCCTCGGGCTCGTCCTCCGTCTGGCGAACTCGCTACTCTCGCTGGGCCGGTTCCGGGACACGCTGGATCTCCTCATCGCCCACGAGGAGCGCGTGGCTCGCGTGGGCGATCCAGGGCTCACCGGGGTCTTCCACTTCCAGGCCGGGCTCGTGTGGAATCTTATGAGCGACAACGAGCGGGCGGAGACGCACGCGCGCAAGGCGCTGGCTGCCTCGGAGCAGGCCGGGGACATCGCCACGCAGGGCCGCGCGTGGTACGTGCTGGTTCTGGCCAATGTCTGGAGGGGCCGGCCGCGCGAGGTAGCGATCCAGGGCTCGGCCGCGCTGACGCTTCTCGAGCGCACCAGCGAGCGGTACTGGCTCGGGATGACCCATTGCATGCTGGGGCTCAACGACGCATTGGGCGGCGCCTTCGAGTCGGCGCTCGCCCACGAGGTCCGCACCAGCGAGATCGGCGAGGGCATCGGGAGCACTCGGCTCCTGAGCTACTCCGACTGGGCCACCGGCACCATCCGGGCGTTCATGGGCGATGCCGAGCTCGGGATCGCGGCATGCCGGCGAAGCCTCGAGCGCTCGCCCGACCCCTTCAACACCGCCACCGCGCTGGGCTTCCTGGGCTACGCTCATCTCCAGGCCGGACAGTCGCGCGAGGCCATCAGGCATCTGGAGCAGGCGATCGAGCTGTTCGCGCGCTTCCGCTACCGGCACGTCCAGGGCCTCTTCACGGCGTACCTCAGCGAAGCCGTCTATCGCACCGGCGATCTCGCCGCCGCGCGGCGGGCGGCGGCGAACGGCCTCGAGCTGTCGGCGGGCGCCCAGTTCCCGTATGGAACCGGGCTCGTCCACCGCCTGCTGGGCCGGATCGCGCAGGCCGAGGGCTCGTTCGAGGCGGCCCGCCGCCTGCTCGACGAGGCCCACACCCGCTTCGTCTCCATCGAGGCCCAGCACGAGGTGGCCTGCACCGAGCTGGCGCTGGCGGATCTTGCGCGTGTGGAAGGGCAAGGCGACGTGTCTCTCGTCCACGCCGGCCGGGCGCTCGCGACCTTCCAGCGGCTCGGAGTGCCGCGCTACGTGGAGCGCGCGCGGGCGCTGATGGCCGTCGTCGGCGAAAGGAGTCCGTCATGACGGAAGCGAAGATCTACGACGCGGTGGTGATTGGCTCGGGCTTCGGCGGCGCGGTGACGGCCTGCCGCCTCGCCGAGCAGGGTTACTCGGTGCTCGTCCTCGAGCGCGGGCATCGCTGGGGACCGAAGCAGGGCTTGCGCGACGAGCGCAACCAGGCGGGCGACCAGCGGGACCCCGAAGTCATGCCGTTTCCCCGGCGGGCCGGCGACGCGTGGCTCTGGGATCACCGTCATCCCGAGCGGGCGAGCGGGTGGATCGATTTCCGGGCGTTTCCGTACATGGGTGTCGCGCAAGGCGCCGGGGTCGGCGGCGGCTCCTTGATCTATTCGAATGTCCTCCTCGACGCCAATCCCCAGTGCTTCGCCGAGGGATGGCCGAAGGAGATCGACGCGAGCACGCTCGCGCCGTACTACAAAGAGGTCGGCCGGATGCTGGAGGGCCGACCCGTCCCGAGCGGGCAACGGGGTCGGCTGGTCACGCTCCTGGAGGAAGCCGCGGAGAAGACGAGGGTGCCTGCCCGCTTCCACCCGCTCGACGTCGCCGTGCGCTTCGACGACGCCTTCCGCTTCGACGCCGGGCAGCGCCCCGAGACCACGGGGTCGATCCGAAAGCTGAACATGCATGGCGCGTGGCAGGGCACGTGCACCGGCCTCGGCACCTGTAACCTCGGCTGCGAGCTGGGCGCACGGAACACGCTCGACAAGAATTACCTCTACGTCGCGGAGGCCCACGGCGCCGAGATCCGTCCGCGCCATCTCGTGCGGACCATCGCCCCCGAACCCGGCGGCGGGTACCGCGTGCACTTCGATCACATCGCGAACGGGCGCTTCGACCCCGGGAGCGTGGTGGGCCGCCTCGTGATCGTCTCCGCCGGGTCCCTGGGCTCGACGGAGCTCCTCCTGCGCTGCCGGGACCAGTACCGCACGCTGCCGCGGCTGAGCCCGTTCCTCGGCAGGAACTGGAGCAGCAACGGCGACGTCCTCACGCCGGCGTTCTACTTCTTCCGCAAGCCGCTCTACCCCGGGCGCGGGGTCCCGTTCGCCGGCCAGATCGATTTCCTCGACGGACGCCCCGCCGGGTTCAACATCGAGGACGGGGGCTTTCCGTATCAGGCCGCCCGCACGCTCGTCCGCCACCTGGCCATGAATCGCGGGCCCGTTCTGCGGATGCGGCACAAGCTCTTTCATCTGGCCGTGTCCTTGCTGGGCGCGCTCTACGGGGCCGCGCACTGGCTCGCCGGGCGGCGCGTGCTGAAGCCGCTCCGCCCCCTCGTGGAATGGCTCGATCCGGTCAATCGAATGATGCCGTGGGTGGCTCAGGGGCAGGACGCGGCCGATGGCACCCTGCAGCTCGAGAACGGCGAGCTCTTCCTGGACTGGGACCCCTCGAAGTCGGTGCCGGTGATCGACGCCATCATCGCCAGCCACACGAAGCTCGCGTGGGCGACGCGGGGCGTGCCGCTGCCGCCCATCGCCTGGCGCTGGTTCCGCTCGCTCATCACACCGCATCCTCTGGGGGGCTGCAACATGGGCGACAGCGCGGCGAACGGCGTGGTGAACCACAAGGGCGAGGTGTTCGGCTACCCGCGGCTCTACGTGGCCGACGGCGCCATCGTGCCGGAGGCCCTCGGCGTCAATCCAGCCAAGACCATCGCCGCACTCGCGGAGCGCAACGTCGAGCTGATGATGATCGATCACCCGCGCGGGAGACTGTGAGGAGCGCCATGCTGGAGCGTCCACTCGAGATGGCCGTGCTCGGTGACTCGGTACTCTGGGGCTCCGGTCTCGAGGACGAGCAGAAGCTCTGGACCTTGGTGCGCCGGTGGCTCGAGGAGCACGGGGAAACCGTCCGCGTGCGCGTCCTCGCGCACTCGCTCGCCGTGGTCGAACCCGACCCCGCGAAGGACGCGGCGCCCCCGGTGTGGGGCGAGGTGCGCTACCGGTATCCGTCCATCACGTATCAGGCGCTGGACGATCCGCGGCTGGGCGATGA
>DASTYT010000071.1 GCA_035764725.1 Candidatus Methylomirabilota bacterium
ACATCCAGATCGCGATAATTGTGCTCTTTTTTAACACCGAAGTAGACATCCCCGATATTGCGGCCCCCTAAGATGGCCACAGCGTTGTCCATAACCAGTAGCTTGTTGTGCATCCGGTGATTGACGCGGCGGAAATCGGCCAAGAAGCTCAACGTGCGCCAGAACCGGTTCGTGATGGGATTGAAGAGGCGGACCTCGATATTGGGATGGCCGTCGAGCCCCGCAAGCACGAAGTCTCTGTCCTGCGTTTGATAGTGGTCGTCGATCAAGAGCCGCACGCGCACGCCGCGATCGGCCGCGCGCAGCACCCGGCTGGCCAAGATCCGGCCGGTGGTGTCCGCACTCCAGATGTAGTACTGCGCATCCAGCGACTTTTCGGCCAGGTCGATCAGGGCGAGCCGGGCAAGAAACCCGTTCTCCGCGTGTTCGAGGAGCGAGAAGCCCGACAAGCCCGGATGTTTGTCGGCCGCTTCCCCGAGGAGCGCGCCCACGCTGGTGGTTTCGGGATGGGCGAATGCGATCGAGGGCGTGCGCGGGTAACTCCAATCGACCGTGGCGCAAGCGCCAAGCAGAAGGGCGATTGTGAGAGCCGGGAGGATTCTCTTGAATGCGTGAGACCTAACACTCGTCGCGCGCCTGCTCACGCCGGCTCTATCCCATGTGTGAATCGGCCGCACCAGTACGACTTTCGTCCTACGCCCGGGACGATGGAAGCCGCGGAGACTACACGCCGGAGTATCGAGCGTTCTTCGACAAGTACCAGGCGGAGATCTCTCAGAACTTCGAGGGGCCCTTTCATCCTGCGGCAGCTGTCCACGTTCCGGTGGACCAACTCGGCCCTGGCGGCGCGCTCGCTCTCGGAGGTCATGAAAGAGCGCCTGCTGGGCAAGGTCACGCTGGGGGAGCTGAGTGCGCGCCAGATGCGTGGCGACGTGCCCGCGCGAAGGCCGTGGGCGACCTAGGCTAGGTTTTCCTCAGCCAGTTCACCCTGCGCTCTCCCCGGAGGCGATAGGCTCCTCGATCACGCGCGCCGGCTTCTCACGCGCCGGGACGCCCCGTTCGGCCGACGGGTCGGTGACGAGGGCGCACAGCGCCGCCGCCACGGCCAGCGAGAGGCCGCCGAGGACGACGACGGTGAGCCGGTTGTCGCCGCCCACCAGCCGCACCAGGGCGCTGTCGTTGGTGAGGACGCGCTCCAGGAGCTCGCCGAAGCCGAGCGCGGCGAGGATCTCCGGGATGACGATGAAGAAGTTGAAGATGCCCATGTAGATGCCGGTCTTCCCGGCGGGCAGGGCGCCGGCGAGGATGGCGTAGGGCATGGAGAGGGTGCTGGCCCAGGCCACGCCCACGCCGACCATGGGCAGGAGCAGCAGGTACTTGTCGTGGATGAGGGCGACCGAGAGCAGGCCGAGGGCCCCCAGCAGCAGGCACAGGCCGTGGGTGAGGCGGCGGCCCAGCCGCCCAGCCATCGCGGGGAGCGCGAAGGAGCAGGCGAAACACACCGCCGAGTACATGGCGAAGCACGTGCCCGCCCAGGCGATGCCCTGCTCGTAGGCCGGCGTGCCGGGCGTGCCGCCGAAGATGTTCCGGGCCACCGCCACCCCGAAGTAGAGCCACATGCAGAAGAAGCCCAGCCAGGTGAAGATCTGCACCCAGGCCAGGCGGCGCATGGTCTGGGGCATGGCCCGCACGTCGTGGAGGATCTCGGTGACGGCGGCGCCGAGGCCGGCCTGCTCGGCCTTCATCCGCCGGAAGGCCTCGAGGTCCTCCGGCGGATGCTCGCGGGTCGTGACGACGGTCCAGAGCACGGCCGCGAGGTAAGTCCCCGCGCCGAGATAGAAGGCCAGTCGCACCACGAACGGAATGGTTCGGCCGGGCGCCCCGCCGTCGCTGCCGGCCGGGAAGAGGTCGTAGAGGAGCCACGGCAGCATCGAGGCGATGACCGCGCCCAGCCCGATGAAGAGCGCCTGCATCGCGTAGCCGCGCGTGCGCTGCTCGGGCGGGAGCAGGTCGGCGACGAAGGCGCGGAAGGGCTCCATGCTGATGTTGATGGAGGCGTCCATCACCCACAAGAGCCCGGCCGCCATCCAGAGCGTGCCCGAGTTGGGCATGGCAATCAGCGCGAAGGAGGCGAGCAGCGCGCCCGTGAGGAAGTAGGGGCGGCGCCGGCCCAGGCGGTTCCAGGTGCGGTCGCTCATGTGGCCGATGACGGGCTGCACGAGCAGCCCCGTCAGCGGGGCCGCGAGCCACAGGACGGGGATCTGAT
>DASTYT010000072.1 GCA_035764725.1 Candidatus Methylomirabilota bacterium
CTGCCGCCCATCGCCTGGCGCTGGTTCCGCTCGCTCATCACACCGCATCCTCTGGGGGGCTGCAACATGGGCGACAGCGCGGCGAACGGCGTGGTGACCCACAAGGGCGAGGTGTTCGGCTACCCGCGGCTCTACGTGGCCGACGGCGCCATCGTGCCGGAGGCCCTCGGCACCAACCCAGCCAAGACCATCGCTGCGCTCGCGGAGCGCAACGTCGAGCTGATGATGAACGACCACCCGCGCGGGAGACTGTGAGGACTGCCATGCTGGAGCGTCCACTCGAGATGGCCGTGCTCGGTGACTCGGTACTCTGGGGCTCCGGTCTCGAGGACGAGCAGAAGCTCTGGACCTTGGTGCGCCGGTGGCTCGAGGAGCACGGGGAAACCGTCCGCCTGCGCGTCCTCGCGCACTCGCTCGCCGTGATCGAGCCCGACCCCGTGAAGGACGCGGCGCCCCCGGTGTGGGGCGAGGTGCGCTACCGGTATCCGTCCATCACGTATCAGGCGCTGGACGATCCGCGGCTGGGCGATGATCCCACGGCCATCGGCCTCGTGCTGGTGGACGGCGGCATCAACGATCTCGGGCCCCTGAATCTCGTCAACCCGTGGCGCTCACCCCAGTGGGTGCGCGAGCAGGCCGCCGAGCACTGCGGGCGGAAGATGCGGAACCTCCTGCTGGGACTGCTCACCCGCCTGCCCGAGGCGCAGGTGGTGGTCACCGGCTATTTCCCCATCGTCTCTGCCCAGACCTGGTTCGTCCGCGCCCTTCCGTTCCGATCGCTCCGGCGGCGGCTGGTGGAGCTGTCGGAGACGTGGGCGGAGGCGTCCGACGCCTGGCTGCGCTGGGCGGTGGATCAGGCGAATCTCCACGGCTCGGGATCGCGGGTGCTCTACGCCCCCGTCGCGTTCCGGCCCGAGCACTGCTACGGCGCGCCCAATGCCCACGTCTGGAGCCTGTGGGAGGCGCTGACGGACCGGACTCCGGTGGGCCAGCGCCGCCGCTGCGAATGCCGCCGCCGCAAGCCGTGGGATCTCATCTGCCCGATCGACCGGGCCTTCCATCCCAACGACAAGGGCGCGCGCGCGTATGCCGACGCGGTCATCCACGCGCTCGCGGGGGTGCCGAGCGCCGCGCGCTGAGGCGCGCGCCTAGACGATCTTCTCGTACACCCCGGGCGGGATCAGCCGGAAGACGGGAATCGCCTCGGACACGTTCTTGAAGCTCTTGGGGCCGAGCGCTTCCAGGACGAAGACGCCGCGGATGCGGTCGGCGGTCTTGGGGCCGATGATGATCTCGCCCCCCTGCGCGAAGCCGGCAAAGCGCGCGGCCTGATTCGTCACGGGCCCGGTGGCGGTGAAGGTCCACCGCTGCGCCCCGGCTCCGCCGAGCTTGGTCGCCCCCACCAGCGCCTCGCCCGAGTTGATCCCCATGTGCAGCGCGATCGGCTGCATCGACGCGCGGTACTGCTCGTTGAGGTCGAGCGTCTTCTGGCGGATGGCGAAGGCGGCGCGGGTCGCGTTGACCGCGTGGTCCTGGCTGGAGCGGTCCGCCTTGTCCTGGGCGGCTCGCTGGAAGATCACCATGAGCCCGTCGCCCGCCGTCTCGTTCACGTCGCCGTGGTGGGCGCGGATGATCTCGAGGAAGGACGAGAAGTAGGTCTGGACCAGCTGGTTCAGCTGCTCCGGCGGGAGCTGCTCGGAGAGCTTGGTGTAGCCGGCGATGTCGAGGAAGAGGACGGAGACCTCCTCCGTGCGCTTCTCGAGCTCGGTGGCGTTGGGATCACGCTCGAGGAGCGCCTTGACGGCGTCGGGGACGAACTTCGACAGCTCCCCCTTGAGCTGCTGGAGCAGCTCGACCTGGCGGCGCGAGGCCTGCAGGCTCTCGAGCGTGGAGGCCAGCTCGGCGTTGCGCGCGGCGAGGTCGTCGCGGGCGCGCGCCAGGGTCTCGCTCATCTCGTTGAGCGCCCCGCCCAGGTCGTGGAGCTCGTCGCCCGGCCCGGCCAGCTTGACGCGCGCCGCGAAGTCCCCGGCCCCGATGCGCCGCGCCACGCCCGCGACCTGCCGCACCGGCTTCACGACGACCTGGCGCATCGCCACCCACAGGACCGCGCCCGCGGCGAGGATGGTCAGGCCGCCCACCATCATCTGGCGGTTGCGCTGCTGGCGCACCTCGGCGAAGACCGGCTCCATGCTCGTGGCCACGCGCACTACCGCCCGCACCTTGTGATCCGAGCCGTGGCAGCCCTGACACTTCTCCTGGTTCAGCACCGGGCGGACCACGGTGAAGACCGTGGCGCCGTCGCGCTTCTCCAGCAGCTCCTGGGGCTGAAGCGTCTCCACCGCCGCCTGGAAGAGCGGGCGGCCGGCCATCGAGGGCCCGGCCGGGCGCTCCATCTTGGCGATGGAGTCGAAGACCTCCTTCGAGAGACCCGCGTTCTTCTCCACCTCGTTCAGGGTGGCCAGGTCGGTGAAGGCCTCCACGCCGTTGCGCCGGTAGATGTCGAGCCCACCCACCGCGGACGAGCTCTTGAGGTCGCTGATCAGCATGCGCGTGACGTCGGGCCGCTCCTGCAGCATCGCGCTCTCGATGCTGGCGATCATGGCCTCGGTGAGGCGGCGCGCCGCCTGCTTGTTCTGCTCGACCAGCAGGGCCGATTCCTGGCGAATGGTCAGGATTGTCGAGGCGCCGAAGCCGATGATGAGCACGGCGACGATGACGAGCCCGATCTTCGTGGTGAGCGGGACGCGGGTCATCGCGCGGCAGCGTAGCACCGATGGGAGGGCGGAGGCCAGCCCTGCGGGCCCGGCCGGCCTCCGGCCCAAAATGCTGCCGGCTTCCCTCGTGGCCCGAGGGCGGGTATACTTCCGACCACTTTTCGGGCCTGCGCCTCCCACCCCGGGCGCGGCCCCCCCGTTCGGGTTCAAGTGGATCGGCCGAAGGAGAGACATGGCCCGATTCGTCCTGTCCCGCATCGGTCAGACGCTCGCCGTGCTCTTCACGGTGTCGGTGATCATCTTTGCCTTGATGCGGATGATCCCCGGCGACCCCGTGCTCATGATGCTCGGGGACGACTTTACCCAGGACGCCTACGAGAACTTGCGGTCCAAGCTCGGCCTGGATCGCTCGGTGGTGATCCAGTACTTGTACTGGATCGGCCGCGTGCTGTCGGGCGACCTGGGGGATTCCTACCTCAATCACGAGCGGGTGAGCCGGCTCGTGCTCGACGCCTTCGTCCCTACCCTGGTCCTCGTCATCGCCAGCCTCATCGTGGGCGTCCTCATCGCGGTGCCCTCGGGAATCATCGCCGCCATGCGCAAGGACTCCCCGTGGGACTGGGGCTCCATGGGCTTCGCCATCTTCGTGTACTCGATGCCCTCGTTCTGGAAGGGCATCATCCTCATCTGGGTCTTCAGCGTCTATCTCGGCTGGTTCCCGACCATGGGGTACGTGGCGCCGTGGACGGACTTCCGGCAGGGGATCTGGCGGCTGGTGCTGCCCGCGATCACGCTGGGTACGTTCTTCTCGGGCCTGGTGGCGCGCATCATCCGCTCGAGCCTGCTCGAGGTGCTCGACCAGGACTACGTCAAGGCCGCACGCGCTCGCGGCGTGCGGCAGGCGGCGCTCGTCTACAAGCACGCGATGGCCAACGCGCTCATCCCCGTGGTGACGGTGATCGGGCTGCAGTTCGGGACCCTGCTCGGCGGCGCCGTGCTGACGGAGACGGTGTTCGCCATTCCCGGCATGGGACGGCTGTCGGTGGCCGCCATCCTCAACCGGGACTACGCGGTGGTACAGGGCGCCATCCTGCTCGGCGTTTTCATGGTGGTCGTGGTGAATCTCCTCGTGGACCTCGCCTACGCGTTCCTCAACCCGCGGATCCGGGTGGCCTAGCGGCGTGGCTCGCCCTCTCGGCGCCGACGGTCGCCCCTTCGATCCCGATGGCCTGAGTGTTCCCGCCGTCTCGCCCGAGCCGGCGGCCCTCGGCGCGCGCGCGGCGCTGGGCCGCTGGTGGCGCCGCTTCGCGCGCAACCGGGGGGCCGTGTTCGGGCTGGCCGTCTTCCTCGTGCTGGTCGCGATGGCGATCTTCGCGCCGCTCGTCTCGCCCTACGATCCGCTCGCCCAGGGCGTGGGCACGCCGATGGCGCCGCCGAGCCTGGCCCACTGGGCGGGTACGGACAGCTTCGGCCGCGACATCCTGAGCCGCATCATCTTCGGCTCCCGCGTGGCCTTGATCGTGGGCATCGCGTCGGTGCTCCTCGCCATGGTCGTCGGCGTGACGCTCGGGCTCGTCTCCGGCTACTACGGCGGACTCGTGGACGCGGTGATCATGCGGATCATGGACGGGCTCTTCGCCTTCCCCATCATCATCCTCGCCATCGCCATGATGGCGGTGATGGGCTTCGGCGTGCGCAACGTGATCATCGCGGTGGCGGTGGGCTTCATCGCGCCCTTCGCGCGCGTGACCCGCGGCGACGTGCTCGCGGTGAAGGAGGAGCCCTACATCGAGGCCGCGCGCCTCGCCGGCGTGGGGAGCCTCACCATCATCTTCCGCCACGTCCTCCCCAACGTGCTGGCCCCCATCATCGTCCAGGGCGCGCTGCGCGTGTCGGGCGCCATCATCACGGAGTCGGGGCTGTCCTTCCTGGGGCTGGGGCCGCCGCCGCCTACACCCGCCTGGGGCCGGATGATCGCCGAGGGCCAGACCTTCATCGTGATGGCACCGCACATCGCGACCATTCCCGGCATCGCGCTCATGGTCGCCATCGTGGCGCTCAACCTCCTCGGCGATGGGCTGCGGGATACTCTCGACCCGCGGATGCGGCGCTAGCGTGGCGCCCCCGGACGTAGCACCGGTCCTGGACGTGCGGGGGCTGACCGTGGAGTTCAGCACCGAGGGCGGTGTGCTCCGTGCGGTGGACGACGTGAGCTTCGAGATCGGCCGCGGCGAGATCGTGGGATTGGTGGGCGAGTCGGGCGCGGGCAAGTCCCTCACCTCGGAGGCCATCCTGCGCCTGATCCGCTGTCCGCCCGGCCGCGTGCAGGGCGAGGTGTGGTTCCGCGGGCAGAACCTCCTGGCCCTGGGCGAGCGTGCGCTCGCCGACATCCGCGGCAAGGACATCGCGATGATCTTCCAGAACCCCGGCGCCTCGCTGAACCCGGTGTTCCGCGTGGGCGAGCAGATGCTGGAGGCCATGGCCGTGCACCTCCCGGAGCGGCGCTCGGCCCTCCGGAAGCGCGTCCTGGAGATCCTCGGCCGGGTGGGGATCCCCTCGCCGCAGACGCGGGCGCGC
>DASTYT010000073.1 GCA_035764725.1 Candidatus Methylomirabilota bacterium
GCGTTCGAGCGCCCGCCCACGCCTTCCACCGCGCGATCGATGTAGCCGGGCCCCCACTTGTCCGTGCCCTTGAAGAGCATGTGCTCCTGGAAGTGCGCGTAGCCGAGCTCGTCCGGCTTCTCGTAGCGCACGCCCACCCCGACCCAGAGGTAGACGGCGACGATGTCGGAGGCGCGGTGGTCCTGGTAGATGAGACGGAGGCCGTTCGGCAGCTCCGTGCGCGTGGGCGGCGGAAGCTCGCCGCGGGCCGCCGTCGCGGCGGGGTTCGCCGCGGGCAGGACGGGCGTTCCCGCCGGCTGGCCCGCGCAGCCGGCGAGCAGGGCGCAGAAGCCGAGGACGGCGCGCGCGCGCAGCCCGCGCCCGGACGAGGACCGGGGGATCACGCCGGGGATTATACCGTCACCGCGGCGCCGGTCACCGCATCTGCGGTATCGGAGGCGAGGAAGGCGACGACCCGCGCCACCGACGCCGTCGAGACCCAGCCGGAGCGATCGGCGTCGGGCATGGCCTTCCGGTTGGCCGGCGTGTCCATGGTGCTCGGCAGCACTGCGTTCACCGTGATGCCGTGCGCGCGCACCTCCTGGGCGAGCGCCTGGGTGAGGGTGATCACGGCCGCCTTCGAGACCGTGTAGGCGATGAAGCCGCCCTGGGGCGGGATCACCGCCCGGGAGGCGATGTTCACGATGCGGCCCCAGCGCGCCCGCGTCATCTCGGGCAGCACGGCGCGGCAGCCCACCACGGCGGTGGTGAGGTTGAGCGTCATCATGCGGTTCCACTCGGCCAAGGGCGTGGAGGCGAGGTCCCCGCCCGCGAAGCCGCCCACCGCGTTGACGAGCACGTCGACCCGGCGGTGCCGCGTGGCGATGTCACCCACGTACGCGTTGACGGCGGCCTCGTCGGCGAGATCGCAGGGCTTCATCTCGACCCGCGCGGCCTCCCCGGGGGCCAGGCGCGCCTGGAGCGCCGCCTGCTCGGCAGGAACCACGTAGGGCACGCAGACCCGGGCGCCGGCGCCGAGGAAGGCGAGGACCATGGACTGGCCGAGGGCGCCGGTGCCGCCGCTGATGACGACGACGCGATCGCGCACGATCAGGGCGCGGCAGGGAGATCGGGCAGCCGCCGGTGGGGCGGCGCGGCCGCGAGCTCGCTCATGCGCGCGGCGAGGGAGAAGTCCAGCTCGGTGAGCCCGCCCGCGTCATGGGTGTTGAGGTCCACGGTGACGCGGTTCCAGACGTTGAACCATTCCGGGTGATGCTCCAGGGCCTCGGCGGCCTGGGCCACCTCGGTCATGAATCCGAAGGCGGCCACGAAGTCGGAGAAGGTGAACTCGCGGTGTAATTTGCCTCCCTTGATGGTCCAGCCCGGGAGGTCGCGCAGGCGCGCGCTCACGTGATCCGCGGAGAGCTTCGGCGGCGCGGGCATGGCCCTAGCCCGCCGCCGGCGCGGCCATGATGCCGGCGCGCTGCACGTCCTCGTAGCGGACTTTGGAGGTGTCGAACTCCTCCAGGTTGGCCACGAGCTTCTTGAACGTCTGCTCGAACGTGGGCAGCGTCTTCCGCTGGCGGGTGAGCGGCGTCGTCCGCGCCAGGACGTAGTTCTTCACATAGGGATGGTTGATGCCCCGCTTCTTGATCTTTGCCACGACCTTGCCGAGCGCCTCGTCGGCCTCCGCGACCATGTCGGCGCGCTCCTCGCGCTCGCCGAGCGTCTTCGGGAAGTGGCCCTTCAGGAACTTGTCCACGCGGCGCAGGATGGGCGCGAAGGCGCCGCCCGAGAAGCGCTTGTTCCGCTCGTAGAGCAGGCCCAGCGTGATGAAGTGGGGCGCCTCGAACTGGAAGGCGTAGGCCTCTTCGCCGCGGTCGGGCTCTTCTTTCACGAGACCCTTGTACATGCGGATGACCTCGAGGGACTTCTCCTTGAGGTTGTGGGCCTTCTCGGTGTTCAGGGCGAGGATCTGGTACGCGACCTCGGGCTCCACCACCACGATCGCCGGCACCATCTTGGCCTTGAGCTTCTCGAGGACGATTCGCCGGTGATTTCCATTTGGCGTCCAGTAGCGGCCGGGCTCGGGCGACATCACCACGATCGGGTCGACGAATCGGTCGACCTTCTTCACGCACTCGAGCAGGCGCTTGACGTGCGCGGGCGAGGGATCGCGCTGATAGGGCGTCGCGTCCACCTTCGCGGCGGGCAGCAGGCAGAAGATCTGCCAGTGATCCCCCACCGGCTCGCGGTAGATCGTCAGCACCGCGCCACCGTCCTGCTCGACCTGCTCGGCCAGCTTCAGCGCCGGCTTCGGGGGCTCCGCGTCGTCGGGAAACACGCTCCACCGCGCCATGCCACACCTCCTGGGGTGATCGCGGTCATTATGCCCGACGCGCGGGCCGCGCGATAGGCGCTACACGGACGCCTTCGCGGCGACGCCGGCACCCCCGGCGCTCCGGGCGGCGCGGCGAGCGAGCGCGGCGCGCAGGCTTCCGTAGATTCCGTCGGGCAGGAAAATGATGAAGATGATCAGCAGCAGGCCGTAGATGGTGTCGGCCATGCCGAGGAGCTTGAGCCCGAACAGGATGCGGAGGAATTCCGACAACGCGGTGGTGAGCGCGGTGCCGACGAGCGGTCCGAGCAGCGTGTACATCCCGCCCAGCACCACCGCGAACACGATCTTGAGCGAGACGCCGATGCCGGCCAGGGTCTCGGGGTTCACGTAGGCGATGGCCTGGGCGTAGAGGGACCCGCCGAGGGCGGTGAGCGCCGCCGAGAGTACGGTGATACCCAGCTTGAAGCGTGTCACGTGGATGCCCACCGACGCCGCCGCGGTCTCATCCTCGCCGATCGACTCAAGCGCCGCGCGCGCCATGCTCCGGTCCACCCGGTGCCAGATCCAGAGGCCGATGAGGAACATCGCAAGGCTTCCGTAGTAGAAGACCTGCTTGCTGCCGTACTGGACGGCCCAGAGGGAGTCGCCGCCCGCGCTGCGGAGGGTGAGGCCCAGGGAGCCCGCGGTCCAGTCGCGCTCGGCGATGATGAGAAGGCGGATCACCTCGCCCACCGCGAGGGTCACGAGGCCGAAATAGTGGCCGACCACGCGGAACCGGAAGCATGGGAGCCCCACCACCACCGCCAGGAGCCCGGCGAGGATCATGCCCGCCACCGCGCCCAGCCACGGCGTGACCCCGTAGACGTTCCAGAGGAGCACCGTGGCGTAGGCGCCCACCCCGAGGAAGGCGCCGTGGCCGAGGGAGACGAGCTGGAAGCGACCCATCAGCGACCACGCGCTGCCGATGAAGGACCAGATGAAGATCTGGATGGTGACGTGTAGCACGTACTGCCGGTAGCCGCCGAGCGGGATGAGTGGCTGGAGCAGGAGGACGAGGAGGAGGGCGCCGGCGAGAACGCGGCCGCGGGTCACTGGCGCCTCGCCAGGATGCCGCCGGGGCGGATGAAGATCATCACGATGAAGATCACGAAGGCGATCACGTAGCCCATCTCGGTGGACATCACCACGCCGCCCACCGCAATCACCTCGCTCATGATGAAGGACGCCACGAAGGCGCCCACCATGTTCCCCAGCCCGCCGAGCACGCACACCATGAACGTCAACGGCCCGAACTGGCCGCCGAAGAACGGGTGCACCGCGTACTGGAAGATCAGCAGCGCGCCGGCGAGGCCGGCCATGAGCCCACCCACTGCGGAGGTGACGACGTAGATGCGCTGCGGGCTCGCCCCCATCAGCGACATGGCCTCACGGTCCTGGGAGACGGCCCGGATCGCGGTGCCGATGTAGGTGCGGGTGAGGAAGAGGTAGAGGCCGATCACCGCGAGGATGGAGATCCCGAAGGGAATGAGGCGGGTGGCGGGGATGAAGATGCCGCCGATCTCCCAGGACGGCAGGGAGAGCCGGACCGACCGGTGGTCGGTGGTCCAGAGAAGCGTGGCCGCCGACTGCACGAAGAAGAGCAGCCCGCCGGTGGCGAGGAGCTGGTTGACGGGCGGGCTCGTGAGGATGGGCGAGATGATCAGCAGGTGCACGGCCACGCCGAGCAGCGCGCCGACTCCAAGGGAGACGAGTCCAGCGGCCCAGAACGGCCAGCCGTGCACGGTCACCAGGAAGTAGATCGCGTACATGCAGAGCATGACGAGATCGACGTAGGCGATCCACACGATGTCGAGCACGCCGAAGATCAAGTTGAGGCCGAGGGCGAGGAGGGCGATGACACCGCCCAGCAGCACGCCGTTGACCATCGCCTCCACGAGGAAGATCGGATCGATCATGGCTAGACGCCCATATATGCCTTTCTGACGAAGTCCTGCTCGCTGAGCTCGGCGGCGCGGCCCTCCATGCGGATGCGGCCGACCTCGAGCAGATAGGCGCGGTCCACCAGCTTGAGCACCTGCCGCACGTTCTGTTCGACCACGAGGATGGTGTAGCCCTCCTCGCGGACCCGGCGGATGAGATCGAAGAGCCGCAGCACCATCACGGGGGCCAGCCCCATGGACGGCTCGTCGAGGAGGATGATCTTGGGCCGCGACATGAGCGCGCGGCCGATGGCCAGCATCTGCTGCTCGCCGCCCGACATGCTGCCCGCACGCTGCGCACGCCGGTCCGCGAGCACGGGGAAGAGCGCGTACACCCGTTCGAGGCTTTCCGCGAAGCGCGCGCGCGCCGCGGGGAGAAAGGCGCCCATCTTCAGGTTGTCCGCCACGGTGAGGGCGGGGAAGAGCCGCCGCCCTTCCGGAACATGGGCGATCCCGTGCCCGACGATCTGATGCGCGGGGCGCCCGGCCAGCTCGGCCCCGTCGAAGGTGAGGGCGCCCGACCGCGGCGCGATCAGCCCGGAGATCACCCGGAGCAGCGTCGTCTTGCCCGCGCCGTTGGGCCCCACCACCGCGACCGTCTCGCCCCGGTCCACCCGGAGGCTCACGTCCCAGAGGGCGGTGAACTGGCCGTAGCCGGCGCTGATCGCGCGAAGCTCGAGCATGTCAGGCGGCGGTCACGCGAGGACGAGCTTCTCGCCGAGGTAGGCCTCGACCACCTTGGGGTCCTCGGCGACCTGCTGCGGCGTGCCTTCCGCGATCTTCTCGCCGTGGTCGAGGACCACGATGCGGTCCACCACCCGCATCAGCGTGGCCATAATGTGCTCGACCCAGACGATGGTGATGCCGAGCTCGCGGCGGATACGCTTCAGGAGCTCGGCGGCATCGTGCATCTCGGACGGGTCGAGGCCACCGAGGCTCTCATCGGCGAGGAGAAGCTTGGGGCGGGTGGCGAGCGCCCGCGCCAGCTCGAGCTTCTTGAGCCCGCCCGCGCCCAGGAGCGCGGTGGACGCGGCGGGATCGGTGGGTAGTCCCACCAGGGCCAGCGTCTCGCGGGCGTGCGCGCGTGCCTGCGCCTCGGTGCCCCGCTGGCTTGCGCCGTAGTGCGCGGCGACCGCCACGTTCTCCAGGATGGTGAGCTTGCGGAACGGCCGGGGAATCTGGAACGTGCGCGCGATGCCCTTGTGGCAGATCCGATCGGGGGTGAGGCCGCCGATCTCGGCCCCGCCGAAGGTGATGGAGCCCGCGGAGGGCAGGAGGGCTCCCGAGATGCAGTTGAACAGCGTGGTCTTGCCCGAGCCGTTGGGGCCGATGAGTCCCAGGATCTCGCCCTCGCGCACCTCCATCGAGACCTCGTTGAGGGCGGTGAAACCGCCGAAGCGCTTGGTGAGGCGGGAGACGGTGAGCATGGGGCGGGGCGGGGCCGGGGCGCCCGACCGCGCGCCCCGGCCCGTCCGGTCAGATCAGCCGCGCGCGGCCCACGGCGAGGACGCCGGGAGCGGGAGGATCGGCGCCGCCGTCGACACCGACTTCGGGAACACCACCTCGAACTTCCCCTCATGCACCTGGAACACCACCGGGAACGCGCGCTCGTTCTGGCCGCGCATCGGGTTGCCCTCGGGAAGGAACTTCACGCCGTAGCCCATCATCGTGCCGCCCTCGGGGATGTCGGTCTCGCGCGCCGCCTTCGCGAGCGCGTCGGGCCCGAAGCCGCCGTGCTTCTGGATGGCGCGGGGGAGGACATCGTTCAGGAGGATCCAGAGGTTGTTGAAGCCCATCGAGACGTGCGGCGCGATCGCCCTGGCGTCCATGTTGGGCTCGAACTCCTTCTGGAACCGCTTGACCATCTCCGCGGTGAGATCGCCCACGCCGGACTTGAGCTTCTTGGGATCGAGGAGCTGCGAGGCCACCGGGTCCACGGAGTGGAATGCCTCGATGTCGGCCACCCCGAAACTCTCCTTCAGCTTGTCGATCTGGCTGTGTCCGGCGCCGTGGCCCAGGTAGGCCTTCACGCGGAGTCCCTGCTCCTTGGCCTGGCGCAGGAACAGGGCGATGTCGGGGTTGTAGCCGGTGTGGAAGAGCACGTCCGGACGCTGCGAGCGGAGCTTGGTGACGAGCGCCGAGAGATCGGGCGCCTGAATCGAATAGCCTTCCTTCAGCACCACGTTCATGCCCTGCTTCTTCGCTTCCGCCTCGTTGGCCGCGGCCACGCCGGTGCCGTAGGGGCCGTCCTCGTAGATGATGGCCGCGCGCAGGTCCTTCGGCGCCGCCTTGAGCCGCTCCTGGGAGAAGGCGGCGATGTACTGCACGGAGATGGCGCCGAAGAGGCCGCCGTTGGGCTGCGGGCGGAACGTGTACTGGAGGTTCCGGTCCTTGAAGACGGCGTCGGAGATCGCGGTGGTGATCCAGAGGAAGCGCTTCTGCTTGTCTACTCTTTCCGCGAGGGGCACGGCGTGAGCGCTCGAATAGACACCGGCGAGGACGTCGACCTTCTCCACGTTGAGCAGCCGCTCCGCCTCGTTGATGGCGATCTCAGCCTTGGACTGGCTGTCGCCGTCCACGCGGACGATCTTGTGCTTGCCGAGCACGCCGCCCTTCTCGTTCACGAGGTCGATGATCATCTTCGCGCCGCGCCAGCAGTTGAGCGAGCCGGCGGCGGAGAATGGCCCCGTGTGGTCGAAGAGAATGCCGATCTTGATCGTGGGAGCCTGCGCATGGGCCCGCAGCACCCACGGCCCGACGGCGGTGCCGGCGGCCGCGGCCCCGGTGGTAGCGAGGAACTGGCGACGCGAGATGACGCCCATCGTGTGTCCTCCTCGGCGATGAAGAAGAGTGTCCGGGAATCGGCGGCACGCGCGCCCCATGGGACCGGGCGGCGTGGGCAGGAGAGTACAACGAAGCGCGGGCTTCCGTCCAGCCTCGCATAGACTGTCCAGGATGTCCGGCCCGGCTCTGGCACTGGTCCTCTGCGCCGCCGCCATTCATGCCGCCTGGAACGCGCTCGCCAAGCGGGCCCGGGCGCCCATGGCCTTCCTGTGGTCGTCCGTGGCGCTCGCCACCCTCGTGCTGTCGCCGCTGGGCCTCGCCTATCTCCCGGACGAGGGCGTCCCGGCGTCCGCCATGCCGTTTCTCGGCGCCACCATCGTCATCCACTTCGTCTACTTCTACGCGCTGGCCCGCGCCTATTCGGCGGGCGGCGACCTCTCGCTCGTCTACCCGGTCGCGCGCGGGCTCGGCGTGGCGCTCGTGCCCGTGGTCGGCGTGCTTCTGCTGGACGAGCGCCCTTCGGCGCTTGGCGCGGCCGGCATCGTACTCGTGATCGCTGGGATCGTCGCCATCGCGCTCGCATCGCGCCTCAGCCTCTCGCCTTCGGGGGGAGGGGGCAGGGTGAGGGGGCTCGGCTGGGCGCTCCTCACGGGATTGACCGTCGCCGCCTATTCCCTGGTCGATAAGGTCGGGGTCTCGCGGCTGCACCCGCTGCCCTATCTCGTCATTCTCGGCGCGGGGATGACGCTGCTGCTGGCGCCGCCGGTACTGCGCGACCACCACGCGCTCGTCGAGGAGTGGCGGGCGAACTGGCGCACGATCCTGCTCGCCTCGTGCATGAATCTCACCAGCTACCTGCTCGTGCTCTTCGCCTTCCGCCTGGCGAAGACGGGTTACGTGGTGGCGGCGCGCGAGCTCTCGATCGTGCTGTCGGTGCTGATCGGGTGGCTGTGTCTCGGCGAGAAGAATCTGGGGCGGCGGCTCGTGGGCGCCGCCGTGGTACTGGCGGGCGTGGCCTGCGTGGCCCTCGCGCGCTAGCCGCGCTTCCGGATCACGCGGCGCGCCCCGAATCCGAGGAGGCCGAGCCCGAGCAGCGCAAGGGAGGCGGGGAGGGGCACCGGCGTGACGACGGGCTCGAGGAGGAAATTCGGGCCGAAAAATCCGTTATCGCTGCCCGGCGACGCGTCGGAATTCGGGAATTGTAGATTTGCTCCGACGGCAAACTTGGCCGAGTCGAAGTTCGCCAGGGCCGGGTCGAGGATCACGTCGTCCTGGGACGCACGAAACATGGTCACGTCCTCGATGATGACCGATCCCAGCACATAGAATCCCGGCGCCAGGTCCACGTCGGCGATGTCCTCGAACAGCCACTGCCCGGCTCCGAGCACGGACGGGACCGCGATGTCCGCGCCGCCGCCTGCGGGAACAGTGGTCGAGGCGAGCAGTGTGCCTGCCGCCGTCCACAAGCCCACCGGGGTGCCGACCTCCAGTCCATTGGAGCCCTCGTCCCATACGCCGAGCGCGGTCACACGCACCGGCGTCTTCACCTCGACAGCCCAACCGATGGTGAAGGAACTATTCACATCAACTCCGGCAATTCCATCCCCGTTGATGTCGATGGCCAGGCTAGCCGCGAGCGCGGGCAGAGGTGTCGCCAGAAGCGCCAACGCCAGCACGGCTCCCCGGAACCCGCGCATGCAGTTTCCCTCACGCTATGAGAGGCACAACGCTCTGCAACACCAATTAGCGCGAAGATGCAAGTGTCGCGCCATGCGCGGTGGATCACGAGTAAGCTGCGGTATTTGCGCGTTTGCGCAAAGAGACGAACGTAGTGCCGCAGTGATATGCGGGAATGTTGGCAAGAAACCTGACTCCGCGAGTCCTCACGCATGGCCCCGCCATCTCGCGGTTGGCGGCGCCGAGGTCCCGTAAATACGCGCGGCGCAAAGGGAAATCTAAGTAGGCGCATTCGCGGTGGGAAGTATATTCTCTGTAAACCCGGCTGACGGCGCTGGAGAATGATTTTCCAGTAATAGCACCTATAGAATGTCTATATCTGCATTCCGAGCGGTCACAGCCGCGTGGCGCGAACCATCCATTCGAGACCACGCCGACGCTCGATCGACGCCGCCGGCGGCCCGGATTCCACGATGGCGAAGTGCGGCGCGAGCAACCGCTCCACCTCGTCGTACGCGACGGGGAAGGGCGGCCCGTCCTCGCCCTCGCGCAACGGATAGAAGCACCCGAGCAGCGTGCCGCCGCGCTTCAAGATGGTACGCAGCACGTCGACATAGTCCGCGCGCCGCGCGGGATCGATGGCGCAGAATCACGTGTACTCCCACACGCCGTCGAAGGCCTCGCGGTGGTCGCGGCCGAGGGTGAAGACGTCGCGCTGCTCGAACGTCGCGCCCACACCCCCCGGGGAGGTGAGGCCACGCGCTTCCGCGACGGCGGCGGCCGCGAAGTCGAAGCCGACCACGCGATAGCCCTGGCGCGCGAGCAGCCGCACGTCATGCCCGCGCCCGCAGCCCGGGACGGCGATTCGCGGCCGCGGGTCGTCTGCCGGTTGGGGGAGAGCGGGGGCCATTTCTCGGCCCCCGCTGATGGCGAATCGCCCGCCCCCGGCAAGCCACGCTCCCAGCACTGGACTGGGCTCGCCCAGCTCCCAGCCGTCCTGCCCCTCGGCATAGAGCCCTTCCCAGAAGGCGGGCGTGCTTACGGGCTTCCGATCGAGTCCCATCCGAAGCCCTCGAAGTGATCGATGACGCGCTCGGCCCCCGCCGCATGGAGCTCTTCCGCGGAATAGGCAGTCGCCACGCCGATCGCGCGCATGCCCGCGGCGCGCGCCGCGTGGATGCCCACCACCGAATCTTCGAACACCAGGCATTGCGCGGGATCCGCGCGGAGGCGACGCGCCGCCAGCGTGTAAACCTCGGGATTCGGCTTGCCGTACGTGACGTCGTCGGCGGTCACCACCACCGGGAAGTGATGCAGGAGCCCGATGCCGCGCAGGAGGTGATCGACGTCGTACGACGACGCGGACGTGCCGACGGCCAGCGGCACGCGGCGGCGCGCCAGATCCCCCACGAAGCCGGCGACCCCCGCTACCGCGCGCGGCCCCTGGCGCGAGAGGCGCGCGTAGTGGTCGCGCTTGCGACGCGCGAGCTGATAGGCCTCCCAGTCCGGCACGTGCCGGCCGAGGAGGAGCGGGATGGCTTCCTCGCTGGGCCGCCCGATGGTGAGCCGCCAGTAGTCCGGCCGCGGGGGCGACTCACCCAGCTCGGTCAGGAGCGCGTCCCACGCGGCGCGATGCCATGCCCCGCTGTCGAGCAGCACTCCATCCATATCGAAGATCAGCGCACCGATGGGAGCGATCATCACCTCAGTCTAGGGGTAGGTGGTATCGGGGTCGAGCGGGAAGATGGGTCGCCGCACCCGCTTGAAGTCGAAGCGCGCAAGGTTGGACGACGAGAGTCCCGGCGCGTCCACCTCGATGATCGCGCGGGCGATGGGCTCGAAGGCGGCCCGGTAGTGAATGGTGGACTTCACCACGAGGATCTTGTGCTCGAGCGGGTCGAGGCCGACGAAGCGGATCATCTCCGGATCCAGCGTTTGCCAGCGGTAGGAGATGAGGACCACCTTGACGTCGTTGACGTCCAGCACCGCGGTGATGCCGAGGCGGCCGGGGAGACCACGCGCCATCGGCCCCTTGTGCACGAAGCGGCCGTCCGACAGGGTGCGCACCACCCCGGTGACGCGGAGGGGGGCGCCGTGACGCTGGTCCACCTTGCCGCCCACGTCGAGGGTGACCGACTGACCCACGCCCGCCTTGACGCAGGCGGCCACCGCGGCCGGATCCCAGATGCACGCCACCACCGCCGAGCGCGCGCCCACGCGCAAGAGCTCCCGCAGGATCTCGGTGCCGTCGCCGGCCGCGCCGCCGCCCGTGTTGTCGGCCATGTCGGCGAGCACGATGGGCCGGCCCTCGGCGGTGAGCGCGCGCGCCACCGCCTCGGAGACGGGCAGGCCCTGGTGGATGAACTCGTGGCGATGCTCCCAGGCGGTGCGCGCGAGCTGATCGGCGAGGCGATCCGCGAGGGCCTGATCGCCGTCGGTGACGACGTAGACGCTGAGGCCGGCCTGGGGGATGTCCGCGTGGGGAAACCCGGCGAAGAGAGAGATCGAGATGACCCGGGGATCCTTCTCCATCTCGTCCGCCATGTCGTAGAGCCGTCGCATGGGCCCGCGCGCCGTCCCCTGGTTCCCCAGGGGAGGAAGGATGGGCGGGGTGCGCAGCGCGGCGGTTGGACGAAGCCGGCCCGCGATCACCTGCAGCAGGCGTTCGGTGGCTTCGACGCCGCGCTCGGCCATGTCGACATGGGGATAGGTCTTGTAGCCGTGGAGGAGATCGGCGCCGCGCACCATCTCCTCGGAGAGATTGCCGTGGAAGTCGAGGCTCACCGCGATGGGCACGGAGGGCCCGACGACCGCGCGTACCGCGCCGATGAGGTCGCCCTCGCCGTCGTCGATGCCGTCGCACACCATCGCCCCGTGCAGATCGAGCAGCACACCGTCGAGCGGCCCCGCCGCGCGGAGATCGGCGAGCATGCGCTGCTTCACGTGCGCGTAGATCTCCTTGGTGACGAGGCCGGCCGGCGACGCCGCCGCCGCCACCGAGGGGATGAGCCGCACGCCGTGGCGCTCCGCCGCGTCGATCATGCCGCCCAGGCAGGTGCCGGTGCCGCGGTACGTCTCCACGAGCTCACCGCCGTAGTGGAGATTCCGCGCTTCGAACTGGCGTCGGTCAGTCGGAATGTTACTGAAGGTATTGGTCTCGTGGGACATCATCGCGATGAACACGTTCATCGGCGTCTCCGATCAGAGCTTGAGCCGCGGATCCAGCCAGTCGCGCAGGGCGTTGCCGATGAGGTTGATCACCAGCGTGGTCACGAAGATGGCGGCGCCCGGGAAGGCGGCGATCCACCACGAGTTCAGCATGTAGACGCGGCCCTCGCCCAGCATGTTGCCCCAGGCGGGGATGGGTGGCTGCACCCCGAGACCCAGGAAGGACAGGAAGGACTCCAGCACGATGACCTGGGCGACTTGCAGGGTCGCGATGACCACGCTCGCCGAGATGAGATTCGGGAGGATCTGGCGGAAGATGAGGCGCCGGTGGCTCATCCCGAGGGCACGCCCCGCGGTGACGAACTCGCGCTCGCGGAGGGCCATGGTCTCGGCTCGGATCACGCGGGCGTAGAGGGGCCAGCCGGCGACCCCCAGCACCGCGATCATGTTGGGCAGGCTCGGACCCAGTACCGCGATCACCGCGAGGGCGAGCAGCACGAACGGGAAGACCAGGATGATGTTGACGAGCGTCATGATGATCCAGTCGATCGCGCCGCCGAAGTAGCCGGCGGCGAGCCCGGCGAGGATGCCGATGGTCGCGGACAGGATCACGGCCGACACGCCGACGATGAGCGAGATGCGCCCCCCGTAGATCACCCGCGAGAGGAGATCGCGCCCAACTTGGTCCGTGCCCAGCAGGTGGTCGGACGTCCCGCCCGCCATCCACGCCGGCGGCGACAGTCGATGGCGAATGTCCACCACGAGTGGATCGTGCGGGGCGAGCAGTGGCGCGAGAATCGCGCTGAGCACGATGACGAGCAGAATGGCGGCGGCGGCCACGCCGAAGCGCAGGCGCCGGAGCCGCCGGAGCAGGGGGGATCCCCGCTCGGCGTGAGGGGCGGCCTCGCTGGGCTGGAGGGCGACCTCGGGTGGGGCGCCGATCGCGTCGCTCACGCGCCGGCCCGGATGCGGGGGTCGATGAAGCCGACGATCACGTCGACCACCAGATTCACCAGCACGATGATGAGCGCGAGGAGCACCACCGCGCACTGCACCACGGGGAAGTCCTGGTTGCGGATGGAGTCCACGGTGAGGCTGGCCACGCCCGGCCACGCGAAGACGGTCTCGGTGATGATGGCCCCGCCCAGGAGCTGGCCGAACTGGAGCCCCAGAACGGTGATGACGGGGATGGACGCGTTCCGGAAGGCGTGCTTCCACACCACGCGGCGCTCCGCCACGCCCTTGGAGCGCGCGGTCTTGATGTAGTCCATGCTCATCACCTCGATCATCCCCGAGCGGACCAGGCGCATGGTGATGGGCGCGAACGCCATCCCCAGGCAGAGGGACGGCATGAGGAAGTGCTGCCACGTGCCGTAGCCGGAGGCGGGGAGGAGCTTCATCCGTACCGAGAGGATGATGATGAGCATGATGCCGAACCAGAAGAGTGGCAGAGCCTGGCCGGCGGTAGCGATCACCGTGCAGAGCGTGTCCACGATCGAGTGACGGCGCAGGGCGGCGAGCGTGCCGAGCGGGATCGCGATGAGGAGCGCGACGGCGAGGCCAGCGAAGGTCAGGTAGATGGTGGGCGGCATGCGCTCCATCACGAGCGGGAAGGCGGGGACGTCGCCGTACCACGAGCGGCCGAAGTCGCCGCGCACCGCATTGCTCGCGAAGGTCCAGTACTGGACGTAGATGGGGCGGTCGAGCCCCAGCAGGTGCCGATAGCGCTCGAACTCTTCCTTGCCGGCGTTCTGGGGCAGGAGGAGGAGGACGGGGTCGCCGATGACATGGAGGATGGCGAAGGACAGGATGGAGATGCCGATCACCACCACGACGAGCTGGGCGAGCTGGCGCGCGAGGTAGCGTCGCATCAACGAGGAGACGGCGCCCGCTCACTCACGGCCGCCGCGCCCCCTCGTGCGTGGAGGCGGGCGGCCGGGAGCGGCAACAACACGGGCGCCGGAAGCAGCCTACTTTTTCCGAGGAGTGGCGAGGAAGAGCCGGTCCACCTCGTCGGCGGGCGCGGTGTACTCCACGCGGTTGCTGATGCCCCACACGCCGCGCAGCCCCCACTTGTAGAGGTAGGCGGCGTCGTCGAAGAGGAGCTTCTGGGCCTTCACGTATATCTCGGTGCGCTTCTTCGCGTCGAGGGTGGACCGGCCGGTGGCGATCAGGTCGTCCAGCTCCTTGTTGCAGTAGTAGCTGTACGACTCGCCGCACTTGAACACGTCGTAGAGGATGGCGTCGGCGTCGAACACCGAGTAGTAGCCCCACGACCAGTTGAACATCGGGCCGCCCTTGCCTTCCTTGATTCGCGCCACCAGCACGGTGTTGTCGCCGATGTAATTGCGCTTCACGCGGAAGCCGGCCTTGGCCATGTCGGCCACGATGGCGTCGTTGGTCTGCTGGATGGCGGGCTCGACGATGGGCGGGCCCTCGTGGAACACGATGTCCACGCCGTTGGGATAGCCGGCTTCGGTGAGGAGCTTCTTGGCCGCGGCGAGGTCTTGCTTGTACGGCTTGAGGTTCGGGTCCCAGCCGAAGGCCATGGGATTGATGCCGGTGGCCACCCGGTCGCCCAGCCCGTTCAGCACGTGCTTGATAATCCCGTCCGAGTCCACCGCGAGATTGGCGGCCTGCCGCACCTTCCGGTCCGTGAAGGGATTGGGCCCGCCTCGCGCGGCCTGGTCGAGCTGTAGCATGGCGGTGCGGAGGATGGGTGAGGTGCCGGTGCGGGCGACCCCCGACTTCTCGATCACGTCCATCTGGTCCGGCGGCACCGCCTTGATCACGTCCACGCCGCCGGAGAGGAGCTCGGCGATCTCCGTGGCCTTCTCGGGGATGATGCGGATGCGGAGGTACTTGTAGTAGGGCTTGGGGCCCCAGTAGTCGTCGTTCCGGACGAGCAGATGCTCTTGCTTCCGGCTCCACTTCACGAGCTTGTAGGGGCCGGTGCCGATCGGATTCTCTGCCATCCACTGGTCGCCCTTCTCGCGGATCACCTTCTCGGACTGCATCACCTGGGCGGTGAGGCGCTCGACGAAGAGCGGGTAGGGGCCGTCGGTCTTGAAGCGCACCGTGTAGTCGTCCACCACCTCCACGCTCTTGATCTTGGCGTGGTTGCCGCGGGCGGTCATCTTCCGCGCGGGATCGAGCACGCGGTCGAAGGTGGCCTTGACGTCCTTCGCGGTGAAGGGGGTGCCGTCGTGGAACTTGACGCCCTGGCGCAGCTTCACTTCCCAGGTGGTGTCGTCGATGTTCTTCCACGAGGTGGCGAGATTCGGGCCCACCCGCCGCGTCTTGAGGTCGCGCGTGGCGAGATGGTCGAACGCGTGATAGCCGAGGATGATCGCCTCGCGCAGCACCGACGCGGGTGGATCCCACGAGTCGATGTCGGACTGCAGCGAGTAGACGATGGTGTCTTCCTTGGTCTGCGCGCTCGCCGGCCCGGGCACGACGAGGGCGACGGCGAGGAGCAGCGCGAATCCGGGGACCGCGGCGCGGCGCATGGCGACCTCCTTCTTCAGCAGGGCGGAAGGGACGGTGCGGTCGGGCAAGAGGGCCACATACTAGCGACGGCCCAAGGGGTTGTCAAACCACGTGCGCGCGCCGCGGGGCGCGCCTGCCCACGTCGCGGAGCGCGACGGCGGAGCAGGGCGCCCGCGGCGGTGTCCGGCTAGCGCGTGTGACGCTCGAGGGCAGAGAGCACGGCCCGGAGGGAGGCGGTGATGATGTTCGGGTGCTCGCCCACGCCCCAGCGGAGCACGCCGTCGCGGCCGGTGGTTTCCACGTAGGCGGCGGCCCGGGCGCCCGCGCCCTGGCCGAGCGCGTGCTCGGCGTAATCGACCACGTCCAGCTCGACGCCGAGGCCGCGGCGGAGGGCGTCGACGAACGCGGCGATGGGCCCGTTGCCGGCGCCGGTGACGGTCTTGGCCTCTCCGCGCACCACGAGGTCGGCGGTGATGCGGGTCCCTTCGCCGCCGTCCTCCGACTTGAGCTCGTGCCCGCGCAGTGTGTAGAGGGGCGTGGTCGGGAGGTATTCCTTCTGGAACGCGGTCCACATGTCGGCGGGGCTGATCTCGGTCCCGCTGTCCTCGGTGATGGCCTGGATGGTCTTGGAGAACTCGATCTGGAGGCGCCGGGGCAGGTCGAAGCCGTGCTCCATCTTCATGATGAAGGCGACCCCGCCCTTGCCAGACTGACTGTTGACGCGGATCACCGCTTCGTAGGTGCGCCCGACGTGCTTGGGATCGATGGGGAGATACGGCACCTCCCAGACGTCGTAGCCCTTGGGCAGGGCCTCCATGCCCTTCTTGATCGCGTCCTGGTGGGAGCCCGAGAACGCGGTGTAGACGAGGTCGCCCACGTAGGGATGCCGCGGGTGCACGGGCAGGCGGTTGCAGTACTCGGCGACCCGCCGGAGGGCGTCGATCTCCGAGATGTCGAGGCCGGGATCGACGCCCTGCATGAAGAGGTTCATGGCGAGGGTGATCACGTCCACGTTGCCGGTGCGCTCGCCATTGCCGAAGAGGGTGCCCTCCACGCGGTCGGCGCCGGCCAGCACGCCCAGCTCCGCCGCCGCCACCGCGCAGCCGCGGTCGTTGTGGGGATGGAGGGAGAGGCGGAAGCAGTCCCGGCGGCTGACCGTCCGGAGGAACCACTCGATGGTGTCGGCGTAGAGGTTCGGGGTGTACATCTCCACGGTGGCCGGGAGGTTCAGCACCATCTTGTGCTGGGGCGTGGGCTTGATCACGTCCATCACCGCTTCGCAGATGTCCACCGCGTACTGCACCTCGGTGCCGGTGTAGCTCTCCGGCGAGTACTCGTAGAAGACCTCGGTACCCTTCAAGGTCGGCTCGAGCTGGCGGCACAGCCTGGCCGCGCTGGTGGCGATCTCCGTGATGCCCGGCTTGTCGAGGCCGAACACCACCCGGCGCTGCAGGATGGAGGTGGAGTTGTAGAAGTGCACGATGGCGCGGCGGGCGCCCTGCAGGCACTGGTACGTCCGCTCGATGAGCTCGGGCCGGCACTGCACCAGCACCTGGATGAGGACGTCGTCCGGGACCAGGTCCTCCTCGATCAGGATGCGGACGAAGTCGTAGTCGGGCTGGGAGGCGGCGGGGAAACCGACCTCGATCTCCTTGAAGCCCATCTTGACGAGGGTCTCGAACATCCGCCGCTTGCGCTCGGGATCCATCGGGTCGATGAGCGCCTGGTTGCCGTCCCGAAGGTCGACCGAGCACCACTGGGGCGCCTGCACGAGCTTTCCGTCCGGCCAGCGGCGGTCGGGCAGCTCGAGCGGCACGAAGGGCCGATACTTGTCGAACGGCATCGGGGTCGGCGTCACGGGCTTTGGCGGCATGTCGTGTTCCCTCTTTCCCTCACGGTGGTCGATCAGTTCTGATCTCTAGAAACAAAAAACCTCCTGGCGGGACTGCGCAGGAGGCTGACGGCAAGCGCGGGAGGCGCGCTTGCCGCTACATAAGTAGGAGGCCGAGAAGTCGGCTGATCACGCGACGAATAGTGCCAGCCAACCCCCCGCCCTGTCAACACCTTTTCCGGGCCCTCAAGATTGACAAGCCGATTGGGGGCCAACCATAATGAGGGCCGTCGCGCACGCCATGGCTACACCACCTCTCGCCCTCGTCACCGGTGGAGCGGGCTTCATCGGCTCGCATCTCGTTGAGCGCCTGCTCGCTGAGGGCTATCGCGTCCGCGTCTTCGACAATTTCTCCACCGGCAGCCGCAAGAACCTCGCCTTCGCGGGCAAGGGCGCGCGTCTGGAGATCCAGCGGGGCGAGCTGGCGAACCTCGCGCACGTGCTGAAGGCGGTGCGCGGCGCCTCGATGATCTTCCACCAGGCCGCCCTGCGCTCCGTGCCGCGCTCGGTGGAAGACCCGCTGGGCGCCAATGCCTCCAACGTGACCGGCACGCTGCACCTTCTCGTCGCCGCCGCCCGGCAGAAGACGAAGCCGCGCCTCGTGTACGCCTCGTCGTCATCGGTGTACGGTGAGCGGCCCGAGCTGCCGAAGCGAGAGGATCAGCCCAGCGCGCCGATCTCGCCCTACGCCGCGACCAAGGTCGCGGGCGAGCTCTACGCCTCGGTGTGGAGCCGCCTCTTCGGCGTGGAGACGGTCGGGCTGCGGTACTTCAACGTGTTCGGGCCGCGGCAGGATCCCAAGAGCGAGTACGCGGCGGTGATTCCCAAGTTCATCCTGTGGGGCATGGGCGGCAAGCCCCTGCGCATCCACGGCGACGGCACGCAGTCTCGCGACTTCACCTACATCGACAACGTGGTCTCGGCGAATCTTCTCGCCGCGCGGGCGGAGGCCCGCGCCGTGTCCGGCAAGTCCTACAATGTCGGCTGCGGCAGCCGCACCAGCCTGCTCGAGATCGTCGGGCTGCTCGAGACGATGCTCGGCCGCTCCCTCGCCCGCAAGCACGAGCCGGGGCGGGTGGGCGACGTGCCCCACACCCTCGCCGACGTGAGCGCGGCCAAGCGCGACATGGGGTACGAGCCGCTGGTGGGCTTCGAGGAGGGCCTGCGCCGGACCGTGCAATTCTTCAGGGGGAGGACGGCATGACGATGGCGATGCTGATGCGGATGGCGCTGGTGCTCACGCTCGGACTGGGCCTGGGGGTGCCAGGGGCGCACGCGCAAACGGCGCCGGGCACCCTGATCGTCCAGGTCTCCACCGAGCCGCCCGGCCTCGATCTCACCACCAATCCCGCCTCGGCCATCGCGGGCGTGGTCTTCGACAACGTGCAGGAAGGTCTCATCAAGATCGACCGCACGGGGAAGATGGTGCCGTGGCTTGCCGAGCGCTGGTACACCACGGACAGCAAAAATTACACCTTCTTTCTGAGAAAGAACGTCCGCTTCCACAACGGCCGCGAGATGAAGGCGGCGGACGTGAAGTTCGCGCTCGACCGGGCGGTGAATCCCGAGACCAAGCACCCCTACCGCACCCAGTACGAGGCCATCCAGGACGTGATCGTGAAGGACGACTACACGATCACGGTGGCGCTCAAGCGGGTGGACGCCACCTTCCTCTACACGCTGGCCCGGCAGGGCTCGGTGATCTATCCGCGCGAGGCGGTGGACTCCCTCAAGACCCAGCCGCTCGGCACCGGACCTTTCACCGTCGCGGAGTGGGTGCGCGGCGACCGCATCGTCCTCCTGAAGAACAAGGACTACTGGGTGAAGGGGCTGCCGCACCTGGACAAGGTGATCTACCGCTTCATCGCCGACCCCAACGCCGCGGTGGCCGCGCTCAAGGCGGGCGACATCGACGTGTCCGCGTTCGGCATCGGCCCCGAGAGCGTGGACGAGCTGAAGAAGGATGCGCGCTTCCAGGTGATCGTGGGCGACACCACCAATGACGTCACGCTGTCGATGAACAACAGCAAGAAGCCCTACACCGACAAGCGGGTGCGCCTGGCCGTCACCCACGCCATCAACAAGGACGAGGTGCTCAAGGGCGCGATGTTCGGCCACGGCAAGGTCCTGGGCTCGAACGTCGATCCCCTCAATCCGTTCTTCGTCGACGTGTCGAAACGCGTGCCCTATGACCCCCCGAAGGCCAAGAAGCTCCTCGCCGAGGCCGGCTACCCGAACGGCTTCGACGTGACGTTCCGCGTGTCGCCCCAGTACTACTACACGGTGCGGAGCGCGGAGATCATCACGAGCCAGTTCGCCAAGGTCGGCATCCGCGCCAAGATCGAGCAGATCGAGTGGGGTCAGTGGCTCTCGCAGGTGTTCTGCCTCGCGCCCTGCCAGAACCCCGACTACGAGATGTCGATCATCGGCCACGCGGAGGCCTGGGACATCGGGAACTTCGCCAATCCCAAGTACTACTTCCGCTGGGACAACCCCGACTTCCAGAAGCTCTACGCGGAGTCCCAGGTCACGGTGGACGACAAGATGCGCCGGGAGCTCTACGTGAAGATGCAGCAGATGCTGGCCGACGAGGCCCCGGCGGTGTGGCTGTACATGCATCCTCGCCTCGTCGTGACCAAGAAGGGCGTCACCGGGCTCTGGAAGGACCTGCCGCTGCCGGTGCTCGACCTCTCCGAGGTCGCCTGGCAGAAGTAGGCGGGGCCGCGCGGGCGGCCGTTGCGACGATTCGTCCTGAGGAGGGTGGCCACGCTGGCGGTCACCCTCCTCTTGGTGTCTCTGCTGGTCTTCGTGGTCGTGCGCATCCTCCCCGGCGATCCCGCCCTGATCATCCTCGGCACCGAGGGCAATGCGGAGACGGCCCAGCGCATCCGTGAGTCGCTGGGGCTCAATCGCCCGCTGGTGGTCCAGTACCTCGAGTGGGTGGGGCGGGCCGCCCGGGGCGATCTCGGCCGCTCCATCCAGTACGACGTCCCCGTCGCCTCGCTCGTGGTGTCGCGCCTCGCGGTGACGCTGCCCCTCACCCTACTCGCGGCCGGATTCATGGCCCTGGTCGCGCTGCCCGTCGGCGTCTATGCCGCCACGCATCAGCGGCGCTGGGGCGACTACGTCGTGATGGCGGCCTCCCAGGTCGGGGTGGCGGTGCCCGGATTCTGGGCGGGGCTGCTCCTCGTGCTCCTCTTCGCTGTCCAGCTCGGCTGGTTCAAGTCGGGTGGCTTCGACGGCTGGGGCCAGGGCGTGCTGCCCGCGCTGAAGTCGCTGCTGCTGCCCGCGATCGCGCTGGGACTCTTCCAGTTCGCGGTGCTCGCGCGCACCACGCGCTCGGCGGTGCTCGAGGTGCTGCGCGAGGAGTACGTGAAGACCGCGCGCGCGAAGGGGCTCGCCGAGCGCCGCGTGCTCTTCCGCCACGTGCTCCGGAACGCCATGATTCCCATCCTCACCGTCTCGGGCATTCAGCTCGGGCAGCTCATGGCGGGGAGCATCGTGCTGGAGTCCGTGTTCTACCTGCCCGGGCTCGGCCGCCTCGCCATCGGAGCCATCTCCGCCCGCGACCTGCCGGTGGTCCAGGGTGTGGTGCTCTTCGTGGCCTCGGTGATCGTCACCATCAACGTGGCGGTGGACCTCCTCTACGGCGTCCTGGATCCGAGAATTCGCTACGAATGACGGCCAGGACGCACGCGCAACTCCACGAGATGCGAAGCCACCCTATAGAGGTCGACCCTTGGGGCGACCGTGAATCAAATCGGTTCCCGAGCGCAGCGAGGGGGTTCGGAGGGTGCTGATTGGACGCGCCTTCCGGCATGTCACCTTCACCGTCGGCCTCGGCGTGACGTGCGTGCTGCTGGCCACCGCCGCGCTGAGCCTGGTCTACACGCCGAAGGACCCGCTGGAGATGTCCATCACGGGGCGGCTGCAAGGGCCGACCGGGTCCCACCCCTTCGGCACTGATCAGTTCGGGCGCGATCTCCTGTCACGGGTGATGACGGGCGCCGTCACCTCGATCCTAGTGGGCGTGATCGCGGTGGGCATCGGCATGGGGCTGGGCGTCCTCCTCGGGGTGATCTCCGGCTACTTCGGCGGCTGGCTCGACGAAGGCTTCATGCGCCTGATGGACGCCGTGCAGGGCTTCCCGGCCATCCTCTCCGCGCTCCTGATCTCCGCGGTGTTCCGGCCCAGCGTGGGGATCAGCATGGTCGCGATCGGCGTGGCCTTCCTGCCCGTGTTCGCGCGCCTAACGCGCGCGTCGTTCCTCGAGCTGCGCGACCGCGACTTCGTGGCGGCGGCCCGCGCCCTGGGCGCCGGGGACGCCAGCATCATCCGCCGCCACATCATGCCCAACACGGTGTCGCCGCTCATCGTCCAAGCCACCATCAGCTTCCCGGTGGCCATCCTCGCCGAGGCGGCGCTGGCCTATCTCGGGCTCGGCACCCAGCCGCCGCATCCCTCGTGGGGCCTCATGCTGCGGGAGTCGCAGGCCTTTCTCGCCACGAATCCCTGGTTCGCGATCTTCCCCGGCGGGGCCATCGCGCTGACCGTGCTGGGCTTGAACCTGCTCGGCGACGGCCTCCGTGACCTCCTGGACCCGAAGCAGGTAGGCTGAGCGTGCTGTTCAGCTCGCTCGAGTTCCTGGTCCTCTTCCTGCCGCTGACCCTCGCGGTGGCGCTCCTCCTGCGCGGGCAGCCGCTGCTGCGGTGGATCGCGCTGACCAGCGTGGTGTTCTACGCCTTCGCCGGCCACTGGTGGTTCATCGTGCCCATGCTCGTCACCACCGTGGTGGACTTCTGGGTGGCCATCGCGATCGCGCGTGAGCTTCGCCCTCGCGTCCGCGGCTGGCTCCTTGCCGTGTCCCTCGCCGGCAACCTCGGCATGCTCGCCTACTTCAAGTATTCCGGCCTCCTCGCGCGCACGGCGGAGTCCGCCCTCGTTGCGCTCGGCCTCGAGGAGTCCGCGCGCGCCTCGCGCTGGTTCGAGGTGGTGCTGCCCGCCGGGATCAGCTTCTACACGTTCCAGACGCTGTCCTACATCATCGACGTGTGGCGGGGTCAGGCCCCCGCGGAGCGAAACGTCGTGCGCTTCGCCGGTTTCGTGAGCTTCTTTCCGCACCTGGTGGCGGGGCCCCTCACGCGCCATCATCAGCTCATCCCCCAGCTCGCGCGCATCGCCGCCACCGGCATCGATTCGCGCTGGCGGGAAGGGGTGCTCCTCTTCGCGGTGGGCCTCTGTAAGAAAGTGCTGATCGCGGACCGCCTGGGGAATCTGGTCGACCCGCTCCTCGCCCCGCCGCTGGCGCTGGACGCCCCGCGTGCGTGGCTGGCCCTCCTCGGCTACGCGTTCCAGATCTACTTCGACTTCAGCGGCTACACGGACATGGCCATCGGGCTCGGGCGTCTCTTCGGGATCGAGCTCCCCCAGAACTTCAACAGCCCGTACAAGGCGACGTCGCCCAGCGACTTCTGGCGACGCTGGCACATGACGCTGTCGGCGTGGCTGCGCGACTACCTCTACATCACGCTGGGCGGCAACCGCTGCTCGCCCGCCCGGCGACGCTTCAACGTGATGGCGACGATGGTGCTGGGCGGCCTCTGGCACGGCGCCAACTGGACCTTCGCGGCGTGGGGCACCTGGCACGGCGTGCTCCTCGCGCTCCACCACGGGCTGCCCGCGTGGGAGCGGATGAGCGCCTTCTGGCAGCGCAACGTGACCTTCCTGCTCGTCACGGTGGGCTGGGTGTTCTTCCGCGCGGAGTCCTTCGGCCACGCCGTGCAGTGGTTCGCGAGCCTGGCCGGCGCGCACGGTCTCGCCACGCCGTGGACGCCGGAGACGGCGGCGCTGACCGGCCTCGTCGTCCTGTGCCTGTTGATGGCCCGCCTCGCGCCGAACAGCTCGGAGCTGCCGCTGGGGCGTCTGGGCGCCGCGCGCCAGGTCGGTCTCGCCGGCGCCACCGCGACGGCGCTGCTCCTCATGAACTACGGCTCGAAGTTCCTCTACTTCCAGTTCTGACGACCATGCGGCCCTTTGCGATCACGGTGGCCCTGCTCCTCGGCCTCGCGGTCGCCGTGAACGGGCTCGCCGCCTGGGACCGCGGCCGACACGAGGCCCGACTGCGCGCGGCGTCGGCGGGTTTCCACGCAGGGCAGGTCGTGACGGGCTATCGCAACATGGACGAGCGCCGCTTCCAGCGCGCGCGCCTCGAGGCCATCCCGGCGCCGCGCATCGTGGCGTTCGGGTCGAGCCGGGTGATGGAGATCTCCACGATGCTGGCCGGCGTCCCGCCGGGGGCCTTCTACAACGCGGGAATGTCGGCGGCCACCGTGGAAGACTTCATCGCCCTGTGGTCGATCCTGGAGCGCCAGGGGAAGCGCCCCGACGTCGCGTGGTTCTCCGTGGACGCCTGGGCCCTCAACGAGGCGAAGGAGGAGGTGCGCTGGGTCGCCTGGGCCGATGAGGTCTCCGGGTTCCTCGCGCGCACCGGCGCGGGCGCCGCGGTGGATGGGCCGGTGCCGGAGGCCCTGTTCCTCTGGTATCGCGCCAAGGAGCTCCTGTCGTGGACCGTGCTCAGGACGTCGGTTGCCGACGTGCGCCGTCTCGCCGAGGGTCGGCGCCGCCACGGCACCGAGGTCCAGCAGGCCCTGGAAGGCTCGATCGTCGCGGAGTCCGCTCTCGGCGGCCGCCGCGGCCTGCGCGCCGACGGGAGCATCGTGTACGAGGCGGAGTATCGTCATCTCCCCGAGGAGCGGACGCGCGAGGAGGCGATCCGCTACGTCGCCGCCGGCCGCACCGGTCTCGAGGGTTTTCGACCCAACGCCGAGCGCGCGGCGCGCCTGGAGCTTCTGTGGGCGCGGATGCGGGCCACGGGCGTGCGCGTGATCGCCTGGCTGCCGCCCTATCATCCCGAGGCCTGGCGGCTGATCCAGGCCGACCCGGCGCGCGCCGCCGCCCTCCCCGAGGCCCGGATCCTGCTCGAGCGCGCGGCGGCCCGAACGGGGGCGCGGTTCACCGACCTCTCGGATCCCGCCTCGATCGGCTGCGGGGAGCCGGACTTCTACGATGCGATCCACGCGCGCGCAGCCTGCCTCCGGCGGCTCCTCGCGCGCGCGACTGGGGCCTGAGGGCGCCTAGCGCTTGCGGACCACCGAGGTGGGCACGTGCTCGTCGCTCACCGTCACGCGGCCCAGGACGACGTCGAAGCGGTCGAGGAGGAAACGCAGCGCCTCCGATCGGTCACGAAGCGAAGTGGCCGTATCGAGCCCGGTCCCCTCGGAGCGTATGTAGTCGAAGACGAGGTGCCCGCCCGGCTTCAGCGCGCGATGGAGATGCGCGAGCACCGGGATGGGGCGGGGCAGGTGCTCGAAGACCTCGAGACAAAAGATCGTGTCGTAGACCCCGGGCAGGGGCGCGTCGTCGTCCGGCGCGATACCGACCATGGTGACGAAGCGGTCGGCCCGGAACTTCCAGCGCGCGTAGTGGAAGAGGAGATGCGGGATGTCTGCGCCGACCAGCTGCAGATCCAGGTGGCGATAGCGGCGGGCGAGCGCGGTGAGGACGGGCCCGGCCCCGCAGCCGTACTCGGCGACGCGTCCGCCCCGCGGCACGTAGCGGATGTAGGGATGCACGCGCAGGGGCGACAGCGCGAGCCGGAAGGTGTGCGCGAATAGATAGTAGATCGTGCGCGGGTCACGCCACGCCTCGAGGTGCTTGTCGTCCGACGCGAGCGCGGGGTTCTCGAGGCTCTCGAAGTGGATGGTCTGCAGGCGCTGCCGGTACACGCCGGCCAGGAAGTAGAAGTCGTGGGGGTGGATGGGGCGATTGCCGAGCTCCTCCACCCAGTAGCGCTGGAACTCGAAGAACCAGCCGAGGGTCAGGTTGGCGTACACCAGCCGCCGGTGGAGACCGGTTCGCACGAGCGCGCCGAGGCCGTAGAGTTGGGCGAGGCTGGCCAGGCGTCCGAAGGCGCCGAGACCGTCGCCGCTGCGCGCGGTGGGATCGGGAGCACGGGAGGTGGCGTCCTGCGCGGCGAGCAGCGCCGCGACATCGAGCCGCACGTCGTCGTACTGATTCACGCCGTCGGCTCGCGCGGCATCATCGCCGCGGAGCGTAGCACGGTCGCGTCCCCGCACGGAAGGACGCGGAAGACCGCGTGCTAGAATTCGCAGCGATGTCCAGGGCGATCGGAGTCGTCACCGTCGCGCGATCAGACTGGGGGCATCTGGTACCCGTGCTCGAGGCGCTGCGCGCGGCGCCCGACGTCGCGCTGCGCCTGCTCGTGGGCGGCGCGCATCTCTCGCCGCGCTTCGGTCGCACCGTCGAGGCCATCGAGGCGTCGGGCTGGCCCGTCGCCGCGCGCGTGGAGATGCTCGGGGAGGGCGACGCGCCGCAGGACATGGCCGCGGCGGCCGCGCGCGCGGCCGACGGCCTCGCCACGGTCTTCGCGCGCGAGCGGCTCGATCTCCTCGTGGTGCTCGGCGATCGCATCGAGATGCTGGGGGCGGCGGTGGGCGCGCTCCCGTTCGCGCTCCCCGTCGCCCACATCCACGGCGGCGAGATCACCGAGGGGGCCATCGACGAGCAGGCGCGCCACGCCATCACCAAGCTCGCCCATCTCCATTTCGCCGCCGCCGAGCCGTACGCGCGCCGCATCCTTCAGATGGGGGAGGAGCCGTGGCGGGTGCACTGCGTGGGCGCGCCCGGCCTGGATCGTCTCGCCTCCCTCGCCACGCTCTCGCGCGGAGAGCTCGCCGCGCGGCTGGGTCTGGCTCTCCGGCGGCCCACGCTGCTCGTGACCTTTCATCCCGCCACCCTCGAGCACGCGGACACCGCGCGCCAGGTCGACGAGCTCGCGGCGGCGCTCGCCGCGGTGGAGGGCGACGCGATCATCAGCCATCCGGGCGCCGACACCGCCCACCATGCGATCGTGGCGCGGTGGACGGCGCTGGCGAAGGCGCGGCCCGCCACCCGGCTCGTGCCCTCGCTGGGCGAGGGCGTGTACGCTTCGCTGCTGCGCGAGGCCGACGTCATGGTGGGCAACTCCTCCAGCGGCATCATCGAGGCGGCGTCGTTCGCCCTGCCCGTGGTCAACGTCGGCTCGCGCCAGCGCGGGCGTCTGCGGGGGGCCAACGTCATCGACGTGGGCTACGGCCGCGACGAGATCGCTGCGGGCCTCGCGCGCGCCCTCGATCCCGCGTTCCGGAAGGGCCTCGCCGGCCTGCCGAATCCGTACGGCGACGGTGCCGCCGCGCCCCGAATCGCGCGTATTCTCAGAGACGTCGAGCTCGGACCGCGCCTGGTCCGCAAGCGGTTCGTGGATTCGTGACGCTCGCCGTCCTCGCCGCGCGCAAGGGGTACCTCAAGGTCCTCGGCTCCTTCATCCAGGCGGCCTGCGATCGCGGTCACCCCGTCGTGCTCCTCCACGATCCCGAGGAGAAGAAGCCGGGCGAGGCGGTGACGCCGGCGGACCTCGCGCTCTGGCCCGCCGCGACGCCGCGAGCCCACCGGCGCGGCGAGCCTCTCTTGCCCGTCCTGAGGGAGGCGGGCGCGACGGCGCTGGTGGGGCCGTCGCTCCACGCCGTGCTGCGGGCGATGGGGAACGAGGCAGAGGCGCCCGCCCTGCGCGACGCGGGGATCCGGCTCTACTCCGTGGACTACGTCTTCGACATGGTCTCGAGCGATCCGGAAGGCTACCGCGTCGTCGACGTCACCTGCTACATGAGCGAGCATCAGCGCCAGGTGCACTGGCAGATCCAGGCGGAGCGGTTTGCCGCGCTCGCCAGCGAGGCGGAGCGGCGGGCGAGGAGCGCGGTGGTGGGCTCCACCATGCTCGATCAGCTCGCGCGCGTCGATCGGGCCGCGGTGCGGCGGAAGTATGGTCTTCGCGACGGGCCCGTGGTGCTGTTCATGTCGCTCAAGATGGCGGTGCCGGAGCCGTTTCGCCGGCTGGCGTGGGCGGGCGGCTGGCGGGGCTTCCGGGCCGCCAAGGCGCTCGCCACCGGACACGGGGCCCTGGTGCCGGCGATCCTTCGCGGCAACGGCTACCTGGATCTGGCGCGCGCGCTCCGGAGCTTCGCCCGCCGGGCGGGCGCCAGCCTGGTGGTGAAGTCACGGGCGAAGAACGCGGACCCCGCGTTCCTGCGCCGCCGCGCGGACCTGTTCGTGGAGCGCGACGAGGACATGTTCCCGTACAGCTCCATCGAGCTGATGGCGGTCGCCGACCTCTGCGTGCACTTCCAGAGCGGCGCCGTGCTGGAGGCGGTGCACGCGGGCGTGCCGTCGCTGTCCATCCGCGTGCCCCAGACGCATCTCGAGGGCTACGCGAGCTTCCAGGAGGTGTTCGGCGCGCGGCCGGGCTCGCTCCAGAACTTCGCGGGCATCGTCTGGTCGGCGGACGCGGACGAAGCCACCCACCTCCTGAGCCAGGGGAGCCTCGCCGATTTCCGCATCGACCCCGCGGCGCGCCGCCGTTACGTGGAGAAGTTCCTCGGCTTCGACGACAACCGCAGCAGCGAGCGGGTGCTCGATCTCGTCGAGGCCGCGGGCCGGCTCAGCCCGGCCGCTGCGCCAGCCGCATCTCCGCCAGCCTGAAGTCCAGGGCGGTATCGATGTTGACCGACTCCTCCCGCGCCATCACGTACGGGGCGGTGGCGCGCGGGTAGAACGTCCGCTGCTCCCGCAGCGCGGCCACGCGCACCGCGTAGATCGAGCCGTTTGGCCGGAAGGCGGTGGGCAGGTCCTGGCGTCGGTCGACCCGCCCGCCTTCGGGAAAGAGCCACGCCAGGCGCCCGTTCTCGACGGTGAGCATCCAGTACGGCGGATAGTCCACCTCCGTCACCGCGACGACCGCCTCGAGGCCTGCGTCGGCGAGCAAGGCCGCGACGGCCGCGTCGATATGATGGGCACGGCGCAACGGCGCCGTCGCGGGCAGGAGCACGAGCACGTCCGCCTGCCAGCGCTCGTGCTCGGCGAGCCAGTCCAGCGCATGCAACGCCACCTCCAGCGAGGACGCCGTGTCGGTGGCGAAGGCGGCGGGGCGCACGAACGGCGTCTCGCCGCCCGCCTCCCGCGCCCGGGCCAGGATCTCGGCGTCGTCGCTGGAGACGATGGCGCGCGTGAGCGCCCGGGCCGCTTGGGCCGCGTCAACCGTCCAGGCGATGAGCGGCCGGCCGCCCAGCGGCAGCACGTTCTTGCGCGGAAGGCCCTTGGAGCCTCCGCGGGCGGCGACGAGCCCGAGCACGCGCGGCGAGGTCATCGGGACGCGCTGACGCGCGGCTGGTGCGCCTCGGCGGTGTCCGCCGTCACCTAGTCGACGGCGACCCAGCGCCCGGTCTCGCTGGAACGGGCGCAGGCGTCGATCACCCGCTGGACACGGTAGCCGTCGCGGAGATCCGACATTGGCTTCGTCTTCTTCGCCACGCAGTCGAAGAAGTGATTGATCTCGTCGATGTACATCTGCTCGTAGCTGGGCTCGAATTCCCAATCCTGCCACTTGCGATTCTCGTGGCTGTAGAGCTCGACTTTGTGCTGCCGCATGGACACCCGCAGCGTGCTGGTGGTACCGATGATCTCGGCCTCGGTGCGCAAGGAGCGGTCGACCATGTCGAGGTGGATGGAGCCCACGGTGCGCGGGCCGAAGCGCGCGATGACCTCGCATACGTCGTCGCTCGTGACCTCGAGGTCACTGAGCGTCCCCACCACCGAGAACACGCCCTGGATGGGTCCGATCAACCACTGCATCCAGTCGAAAGCGTGGCACTCGTCGAGGAGCACGCCGCCGCCCATCTCCTTCTTCGCCATGTAGAAGGTGCGGTAGTCCTCCCACGGGTGCCAGTCGGGGAGGTAGGCGCCGGTGAAGCTCCGCGCGGTGACGATGCGGCCCACCCGGCCCTCGGTGAGGAGCTCCTTAGCCTTCATCAATGGCCTGAAGAAGCGCATGCAGAAGCCGGTCATGCCGACCAGGCCGCGCGACTCCACCACCTCGAGGAGCTCGGGAATGCCCTCCACGCTCGCCGCCACCGGCTTCTCCATGAAGAGGTGCATGCCCCGCCTGGCCATCTCCAGCGCAGGGGGCAGGTGATACGCGGTGGGCAAGCAGACGAAGCCCGTCTCGTAGCGCTCGGCGGCGAGCGCCTCGTCGAGGGTGGCGAAGATGCGGGCGGCGGGATGCTTGGTCGCGATCTCCGCGCGCCGATCCTCGCGGGGCTCCACGATCGCGGCGGTGCGGCCGGTGGAGAGGAGGTTCCGGAGATGCCGCTTGCCGATGGAGCCGCCGCCGACGACGAGTGCCTGGATCACGAGTTCCCTTCTTCGCTCGCGCTCTGGGGCGCGAGCATGTCTTCGGTGAGGGGAGTGTCGGCGGCCACCGCGCGCGCGATGCGCCGGCCGACCACGCGCGGAAGCGCCGAGGGAGGCAGGCCGGTGCCGGGGCGGAGGATCACGAGATCCTCGCGCCGGAGCACCGTGCCCGCGGGAAGGTCGCGACCGGCCACGAGGCTCTTCCGCGCCACGAGCCGGATGGGCAACTCGCTCGTCACCGGCCGCTTCAAGCCGTCGCCCAGCGCGCGCTCGACCTCGCGCACCGACCGCACGAGCGCGGAGAGCTCGTCGGGCAGGAGCGAGGCCTGATGGTCGGGTCCGGGCAGGTTCCGGTCCACCGTGAAGTGCTTCTCGATGCACGTGGCGCCGCGCGCCACCGCCGCGACCGCCACGGCGAGGCCGGGTGAATGGTCGGACAGCCCCACCGGGACACCGAAGCGCTGGGCGAGCGTGTCCATCGCGCGCAGATTCGTCAGCGCAGGATCGGCGGGATAGTTGCTGACGCAGTGAAGGATGACGAGGTCGGTGAACCCGCTCGCGCGCAGGGTCGCCACCGCGGCCTCGACCTCGTCGAGGTCCGCCATCCCCGTCGACAGGATGACGGGGAGCCCCAGCCCGCCCACCACCTCGAGCATCGGGAGATTGGTCACGTCCCCCGAGGAGATCTTCAGACGCTTGACGCCGAGGCGCTTCAAGTAGTGCGCGCTCTCGACGTCGAAGGGCGTGGACATGAACTCGATGCCGCGGCTCGCGCAGTGGCCCCACAGCGCCTCGTGCGCGGCGGGGGAGAGCTCGAGCGCGGACAGCATCGCGTGCTGGCTCGCCGCGGTCCCGAGCGCGCGCTGCTGGTACTCGGCGGTGGGCGCGGCGCGGGTCACGAGCCCGTCCGCGGTGAAGGTCTGGAACTTCACGGCATCGGCGCCGGCCGCCGCCGCGACGTCGACGAGCGCGCGTGCGAGGCCGAGATCGCCGTTGTGGTTGACGCCTGCTTCCGCGATGACGAAGGTCCGGCCGATCATCGCGTCAATCCTGCCCATTTTAAAGGGATATTACAAGGCTTAGCGCGGCCGGGCGGGCACGCCGGCCATCTTCGCCCCCGGGGCCACGGACTCGATCACGACGGCGCCCGCCGCGATGACCGCGCCGGCGCCGATCTCAACCCCGGGAAGGACCACCGCGCCAGCCCCGAGGAAGGCTCCCTCGGCCACCAGCACTCCGCCCGACAGCACGACGCCGGGTCCGAGATAGGCGTGATCGGCCAGCCTGCTGTCGTGCTCGACGATGGAGCCGCTGTACACGACGACATTGCGCCCTACCGCGACGCGTGCGGCCAGGACGGCGCCGCCAAACACCACCGAGCCCGCCCCGACGGCCGCCGACCGGGCGATCACGGCGCGGGGATGCGCGAGGGACGGGGCGGGGAGGCCATGGGCGAGCGTGAGGTCGAAGAGCCGGCGGCGCGCCACCATGGCCGTGTTGCCCACGCCCACGAGGGCTCCGTCGCAGCGTCCCTCGCGAAACGCGGCGAGGCCCGCCGCATCATCGCCCCAGACGGGCAAGCCGAGCCTCAGCCCGCCCTTGAGAGCGGGGTCGGCGTCGGTGAAGGCCACCGCCGCGTGGGCGCCGTCCTCCGCGGCGAGGTCGGCCACCGCCTGGCCGTGCACGCCCGCGCCCAGGATCAGGAGTCGCATCGGCCCCGCATCGTATAGCGCCGCGGGCTCACGTGCCGCGCAATCCCGCGCGAAGAAAATCCTGGAAGGCGCGCGGTGACAGGAGCGACAGCGCGTAGCGGAGATTGTCGCCGGTGTGAGGATGCATCCAGCCGAGGCCGAGGAAATACACGGCGAAGGCGACGAGGGCGGCAGGCAGCGCGGGCCACGGCTCCGGCACGTGCGCCGGCCCGAGGAGGGCCGCCACCGCGTGGAACACGGCGAGGCTCACCGCGAAAGCCCCGAGATAGGCGGGAATCCTCGTGAAGAAGCCCACGCCCGCGAGCTCGCGCGTCCAGCGCATGTAGACCCAGCAGGGGAAGGCGACGAGGATCAGGCGCGCGAGGGCGGCGCCCGTGGCTCCGGGCAGGAGCCAGGGCACGAGGAGGGCGAGCACACCGAGATACACGGCCAGCCGCAGCAGGTTGACGGGGATGAAGCGATGCGTCTCCTCGAGCGCGTTGACGATCAGGGTATATGGATTGACGACCGCCTGCAGCACGGACGTCACCACGAGCAGGCGGAGCGGCCAGACCGCGGGCAGGAACGCCTCCCCGTAGAGCGCCAGGATCACGAGCTCGGCGCCCGCCCAGAGGGCCAGCCCGAGGGGGACGACGAGGAACAAGAGCTTGTCGAGCCCGCTCTCGAAGAGCCCGCGCGCCTCGCGGTCCGCCCGCTCGGAGCGCCGCGCGTAAAGCTGGGAGAGTCGCGTGAAGAGCAGCGTGGCCGGCGCCTGCATCACCGAGGACAGGGCCTCCCACAGCGCGCGCGCCACGTGATAGTAGCCGGCGGCGGTGAGCCCGGCCCAGCGACCCACGACCACCCGGTCCACCGAGTCCTGGAAGAGGGCGATCGGCGTGGTCACGAGGAACGGGCGCGCGAAGCGCCAGTAGCCACGAAAGCTCTCGGCGGTGGGCGCGCGGAGACCGATGCCGTGGCGCACCGCGAGCACGACGGCGGCGCCGGCGAGGCTCACGAGCCCTTCCAGCAGGAACGTGGCCGCGACCCACGTGATGTGGGGCGCCCAGGCCAGCACCAGCACCGTGGTCACGAGGCGCGCGACGCGCGCGACGAGCAGGATCACGGCATACGGCACCACCCACTCCCGCGCGAGGAAGACCTTGAGGTAGATGTCGGCGAACCCCATCGCGAGCTGGGCGCCGAGCATGCACGCGAAGACTTGAACGAGCTGCCCCCACGGGGCGAAGCCGGTGACGGCCCAGGCCACGCCGAGGGCCGCCAGCAGCAAGAGGTCGAGGGCGAGCTGGACGGTGACCATGGTGCCCAGGCACCGCCCGGGATCCTGCCCCTCGGCGAGGCGCTTGAGGTGGGCCTGGGCGAAGCCGGGCAGGAGGGCCGCCATGAGGAGCCCCACCAGGCCCATGCTGAAGCCGATCGACCCCACCGCCGCCGGGCCGAGCGTCCGGGCGATGAGGATCGAGATCAGCATGCCGAGCGCGCTCCCGAACCAGGTGCTCCCCAGCAGCAGCAGGGACTTGCGGCCCAGATCCTGGCGCGCCATGCGTTCCCATTCTATCGCGCCGGCACCCCGGAATCGGGCCGGGAATTTGCCTAAGTCCCCGAAGTTCCATATGATTAGGCCTCGGTGATGCCGACGTGGCCGTGAACCCATCCCTGGTCGTCTCCCCGGGCGCCTCGATCCGCGAGACCCTCGAGGCGATCACCAAGAACAGTCGCCAAGCCGTGGTGGTGGTGGAAGCCGACGGGCGCCTGGCCGGGCTCGTCACGGACGGCGATCTCCGGCGCGCCATCCTCCGCGGCGTTGCCCTCAACGCCCCGATCCCGCAGGCCATGAACCCGCGCCCCACCGTGGCGGCGGCCACGATCGACCGTGGCGAGGCTCTCTCCCTGATGCGCGCGCGCGGGATGCGCCACCTGCCGCTGGTAGACGGTGCGGGGCGCGTGGTGGATGTCCTGCGGCTCGAGGATCTCCTCGACACGGGACGCGTGCCCAACCACGCGGTGCTCATGGCGGGCGGCGACGGCAAGCGCCTGCGGCCCCTTACCGACGCGATCCCGAAGCCGCTGCTCCGCGTGGGGGGCAAGCCCATCCTCGAGGTGCTGATGGAGCGCCTGCGGGCGGCGGGTGTGCGGACCTTCCATATCACCGTGCGCCACAAGTCCGAGATGATCGAGGAGCACTTCGGCGACGGGAGCCGGCACGACGTCGCCATTCGCTATATCAGAGAGGACGAGCCGCTCGGCACCGCGGGCGCGCTCACCCAGCTGAGCGAGACCCCGCGCGATCCCTTCTTCCTCGTCAACGGCGACATCCTGACGAAGTGCGACTTCCGCGGCATGCTGGCGTTCCATCGGCGGGCCGGCGCGGACGTGACAGTGGGCACGGTGCGCCAACAGATCGACCTCCAGTACGGGGTGGTGGAGGTCGAAGGCGACCGGCTCACCGCGCTGTCGGAGAAGCCGCGGCTCGATCTGCGCATCAACGGCGGGATCTACGTCATCGAGCCCTCGGTGCTCGCGCGAATCCCGCGCGGGCGTGTCTTCGACGCCACCGACCTGGTCCGGCTTCTGCTCGAGGACCGGAGGCATGTCGCCGCCTTTCCCATCCGCGACTACTGGCTCGACGTGGGGCGCCTCGACGATTTCCACAAGGCCGATCGCGACGTGGCCGAGGGACTCCTTGACTAGCGTCGGCGTGATCGGGCTCGGCTACGTGGGGCTCACGCTGGCGGTGTCGCTCGCGCGCAAGGGCCTCACCGTGCACGGCGTGGATACCTCCCCCCGGGTGCTCGAGGCCCTCGCGGCGCGGCGCTCGCACCTCTTCGAGCCCGGCGTGGAGGAGACGCTGCACGACGTGATGCGCGACCGGCTCCATGTCGGCCCCGCCCTTCCCGCGCGCGGCGTGGAGGCGGTGGTGATCTGCGTTTCGACTCCCGTGGCGGAGGACTCCCACGCGCCGGAGCTGGAGAACCTCCGCCGCGCCGCGCGCCACGTGGCCGAGCGCTGCGCGCCCGACACGCTTGTGGTGGTGCGCTCCACCGTGCCGGTGGGCGGCACCCGCGCGGTGGTGCTGCCGGAGCTGGCCGCGCGCTGGCCGGCCCCGCGTCTCGCGTTCGCGCCCGAGCGCACCATCCAGGGCCAGGCGCTGCGCGAGCTCACCGAGCTGCCCCAGGTCATCGGCGGCATCGACGCGGACAGCCGCGAGGCGGCGGCGGGTCTCTTCAAGCGGCTGACCGGCCACATCGTGCCGGTGGGCTCGCTGGAGGCCGCGGAGATGGTCAAGCTCGCCAACAACTGCCACACCGACCTCATCTACTCCTACGGCAACGAGATCGCGCTGCTCGCCGAGCGGTGGGGGGTCGATCCCCTCGAGGTCATCCGCGCCGCCAATCTCGACTACCCGCGGCCCGATCTCGCCAAGCCCGGCTTCGTGGGCGGCGCGTGCCTGACCAAGGATCCCTACATCCTGTTGAGCGCGGCCAGCGCCAAGGGGCATGAGCCGTGGCTCGTGGGCCGTGCGCGGGCGCTCAACGAGCACCTCCCGCTGCGGGTCGCGGAGCGCCTGATCGAGCTGATCCGCGCGGCGCGCGGCAGCGCGGAGGGGGCGCGGCTGACCGTGCTCGGCTGGGCCTACAAGGGTTGGCCGCCCACCGACGACATGCGGGGCTCGCCGGTGGTGCCGATGCTGCCCCTGTTCCGCGCCGCCGGGCTCGCCCTCAAGGGGCACGATTACCTCGTCGCGCCCGACGTGATCCGCGGGCTGGGCGCGGAGCCGGTGACGCCGGAGGCGGGCTTCGCCGGCGCCGACGCGGTGCTCGTGACCATGAATCATCCGGAATACGCCAAGCTCGACCTGCCGGGGCTGCTCGCGGGGCTGCGCCGGCCCGCCGTGCTCTTCGACGCCTGGCGCATCCTCGACGAGGAGGCGGTGCGGGCGGCGGGCGTGCGCTACGCGGGGATCGGCTATGGCTAGGATCCTGGTGCTGGGCGGCGCGGGCTTCATCGGCTATCACCTCGCGAGCCGGCTCGTGGTTGAGGGCCACACGCTCACCCTGGTGGACGACCTCTCCCGCGGGCAGGCGGACGCGGCCCTCCAGGCGCTTCTCGATCGGCCTGGCGTGACGTTCCACCGGGCGGATCTCACTCGCCCCGGGGGCCTCGATGCGCTCGACCGAGGCTCTCCGGGTGACTGGGAGCAGGTCTACATGCTGGCCGCCGTCGTCGGGGTCAGGAACGTCGAGCGAGACCCGTCGCGGGTGATCCGCGTGAACACGCTCGCGCTGCTGAACGTCCTCGCCTGGCTGCCGGGGCGCGGGGAGACCCTGTTCTTCTCGTCCACGAGCGAGGCCTATGCGGGTGGCGTGTCGAGCGGCGCCCTGCCGGTGCCGACGCCCGAGGACGTGCCGCTGTCGGTGCCCGATCCCGGCGCGCCGCGCTGGGCGTACGCGGCGAGCAAGATCCTGGGCGAGGCGGCGGTGCTCCACGAGGCGCGCGCGCGGAACCTTCGCGTGGTCGTGGGCCGCTTCCACAACGTGTACGGGCCCCGCATGGGGGCGGACCATGTGATTCCCGAGCTCTCGCTCCGCGCGATCCGCCGCGAGAACCCGTTCCGCCTCTACGGCGCCGAGCAGCGCCGGGCCTTCTGCCACGTGAGCGACGCGGTCGAGGCCATGGTGCGGCTGATGGCCGCCGAGGCCGCGTGGGGCCGCGTGGTCAACATCGGCAACGACGCGGAAGAAACCCGCATCGGCGACCTCGCGCGACTGGTCCTCGACACCGCCGGCTTCGCGCCCGCGGTCGAGCCCATGCCCGCACCGCCCGGGTCGGTGGACCGGCGCTGCCCCGATCTCACGCGCCTCCGCGCGCTCACCGGCTTTCAGCCCAAGGTGGGGCTCGCCGCGGGCGTGCGCGACACCTTCGACTGGTACCGGCGCGCGGCGGCCGCCGAGGGGCGAGGCCGATGAGCGAGGGGCGGCGGGTGATCCCGAACGCGGTGCCGCATCTCGCCGGCAACGAGTGGAAGTATCTCAAGGAATGCTTGGACACCAACTGGGTGTCCTCGGCCGGGCCCTTCATCGCGCGCTTCGAGCGCGCGGTGGCGGACTGGGTGGGCGTGCCCCACGCGGCGGCCACCGTGAACGGCAGCGCGGCGCTCCACGTCGCACTGCTTGTCGCGGGCGTGAAGCCAGGTGACGAGGTACTGGTCCCGACGTTCACGTTCATCGCCACCGCGAACGCGATCGCCTACTGCGGCGCGCATCCGGTGTTCCTCGACGTGGAGCCGGTGGCGTGGGGGCTGGACCCCGCCAAGCTCGCCGATTTCTTGGCGCGCGAATGCCGGCAGGAAAATGGGCGCACCGTCAACCGGCGCAGCGGCCGCACCATCCGCGCCGTGCTGCCCGTGGACCTCTACGGCCATCCGTGCGATCTCGACCCGGTGCTCGCGGTGGCGCGGAAGCACGGGCTCGCGGTGGTCGAGGACGCGGCGGAGTCTCTGGGGGCGGTGTACCGCGGGCGGCCGGTCGGCGGCGATGCGCCGCTCGCGTGCCTCTCGTTCAACGGCAACAAGGTGATCACGAGCGGCGCGGGCGGCATGGTGCTCACGCGGGACGAGGGTCTCGCGGCGCGGGTGCGCGGCCTCACCACGCAGGCGCGCGGCGACGCGCTCGAGTTCGTCCACGGTGAGGTGGGGTTCAACTACCGCCTGTCAAATCTCCACGCGGCGCTGGGACTCGCCCAGATCGAGCAGCTCCCCGGCTTTCTCGAGGCCAAGCGCGAGACCGCCGCCGCCTACGCCGCCATGCTCGCGGGGGTGGACGGCGTGACGATGGCGGGCGAGGCGCCGTGGGCCCGCTCCGCCTGGTGGATGCCCTCGCTGCTGCTCGACGAGCGGCGGTGCCCCGACGTGCGCGCGCTCCTGCGCGATCTCAACGCGGAGGGCATCCAGGCGCGGCCGCTCTGGCGCCCGCTCCATATGCAGCCGGCGTTCGCGGCGGCCCAGTGCCACGCGATCGAGGTGGCGCCGCGCCTCTACGCCAGGGGATTGTCCTTGCCGTGCTCGGTCGGCATCACCCCGGAGGAGCGGCGCGCGGTGGTGGAGGCCCTGCTGCGGCGTCTGTCGTGAGCCTGGACGCGACGCTGCGCGCGCGCGTTCGCGACTACTACACGCGGTACTACCGGGACACCCTCGGCGTCCGCGACTGGCCGGGACTCGTGGACCTGCGCGAGGACGAGGAGGCGCAGGAGCACGACCAGCTCGAGCAGCTCCGAGGCGCGCTCGCCGCGTCCACGCTGCCCGAGCCCGTGCTCAACGTGGGCTGCGGTACCGGGGGCTTCAACGTGGTCGCGGCGAGGGCGGGCGCCCGGATGGTGGGGGTGGACGCCGACGCCGAGGCCATCGCGATCTGCGCGCTCAAGCGCCGGAAGCACGGCGGCGGTCCGTTCGTGCGCGCGGCCGCGGAGGCGCTGCCGTTCCGCGACGGCGCGTTCGGACTGGTCTACTGCTTCTCGTCGATCGAGCATGTCCAGTCGGTCGAGGCCACGGTGCGCGAGATGGTGCGGGTCACGCGGCCGGGCGGCGTCATCTACGTGCACACGCCGAATGCGTGGTCCTGGTACGAGGGGCACTACAAGATCCACTGGATCCCGTTCCTGCCGCAGGCGGCGGGCCGCGCGTACCTGCGCTTCCACCGGCGGCCCACCGCCTATCTGGGAACGCTCCGCCGCCTGACTCCGAGCCAGCTCGCGCGCGAGTTCCGGCGCCACGGTGTGAGGGACCTGCGCTTCCTCGATAACGAGGCGCCGCGGGAGTCGGTGGGGCGCTTCTGGCCCCTGCTCCGGCACTACTATCGCCTGACCGGGGTCGCGCCCTTCGTGGAGCTGGTGGCCCGGAAGCCGTGAGCGCGATCCTCTTCGCCAGCGAATACTATCCGCCGTTCGCGCCCGGCGGGGCCGAGTGGAGCACCGCCGCCTGGGCAGCCGCGCTCGCCCGGCGCGGCCAGCCGGTGTTGGTGGTGACGCCCAATTACGGCGCGGCTGCGCGCGAGTCGCGCGATGGCGTCACCGTGATCCGCGTGCCGTTCCCGCTCCGCCTGCGCCCGGGGCAGGGGGAAGTCGCCTGGCTCGTGCACCGCAACGCCCTTTTCTATCGCTACTTCGGCTGGTGGATCCGCCGGATCGCCGCGGCAAAGCGGGCCCGCATCATCCACGCGCACGGCAAGGCAGCGCTGGTGGCGGGCCTGCGGGCGGGCGAGCGCGCGAGCGTGCCCGTCGTCACCACCATCCGCGACGCCGGGCTTCTCTGTCCGCTGGGCTTCTGCACGATGTTCGAAACCACGTGGAAGACGTTCGACTGCACCACCGCGCAGTACGAGACCCGGTGCGTGCCCTATTTCCTCGAGCACTATCACGCCGCGGCGGGGCCTCTGCGCCGGGCCCGCCTGCAGACGTCGTTGCGCCTCGGCTGGCGCGATCAGCAGGCGCGCTTCCAGGCGCTCGCGCGGGCCGATGCCATCGTGGCGGTGAGCCGCGGCGTCCTCGACATCTACCCCGAGCGGCTGGTCGGCGGCGGCCGTAGCGCCGTGGTCCATACGCTGCCGCCGGCGATCGACCCGCCGGCGCCCGAGGCGGCGGCCGCCCTCCGGGCGCGTCTCGGCATCGGGCCCGGCCCGCTGGTGCTCTACGCCGGCAAGCTCTCGCCGGGGAAGGGCACTCCCGTCCTTGCCGCCGCGCTGCCCGAGATTCGCCGCGCCGTGCCCGGCGTGCGCTTCGCCTTCGCGGGCAAGGGCGAGACGACGCCGCCCGTCGCGCCGGACGTGCACGTGCTCGGCTCGCTGCCGCAGCGCGACCTCTTCGCCCTCTACACGGCGGCCGACCTCGTCGTGGTGCCCTCGGTGTGGCCCGAGCCCCTCTCCCGCGTGCTCCTGGAGGCGATGCAGCTCGGGCGGCCCGTGGTCGCGACGCGTGTGGGCGGGACCCCGGAGGCGGTGGACGACGGCGTCACCGGCCTGCTCGTCGAGCGCGGGGACGCCGCCGGCCTCGCCCGCGCCATCGCCGAGCTCTGCCTGGATGGGGAGCGCCGGCTCAAGATGGGCGCGGCGGCGCGCGAGCGCACCCGCGAGGCGTTCCGCGAGGACCGCATCGTCGACGGCCTGCTCGAGGTCTATCGCGCCGCGGCCGCGCGGCACGCCGCCAAGCTCCGGTCGGCACCGTGAGCGCCGATCTCTCCTCCTATCTCGGCATGTCGTACCGTCGGAAGCGCATCGATGCCGATCTCGCGCGCGTGGCCGGCCACTTCGCCGGCCGAGTGCTGGACGTGGGCGGGCTCCGGCGGCGCGGCGACTTCCGCCCGCCCGCGGCCGCGCGCTGGGTGGTGGCGGACGTGGACCTCCGCCCCCTCCCGGGCGCGGGTCCCCGGGTGGGGGCTGACATCCAGGCGCTGCCGTTCCGCGCCGGCTCGTTCGACGCGGTCAAGGCGACGGAGGTGCTCGAGCACGTGCCGGACGTGGCGCGCGCCCTGGCGGAGTGTCGCCGGGTGCTTCGGCCGGGCGGCACGCTCGTGATCACGGCGCCCTTCCTCGAGCGCCTGCATGGTGACCCCGACGACTACGCGCGCTACACGCGCAGCATGTGGGAGCGGCTGCTCGCCGAGGCGGGGCTGCGTCCCACGACCATCGCCGCGCAAGGCGGCTTCTTCACGCATCTGGCCGGCCTGCTTCGGTTCCTCGTGCTGCGCGCCCCCCGGCCGCTGCGCTGGGCAGGCTATGCGACGTTCCCGCTGCTGGACGGTATGGCGGGGCTCGACCGGCTCGCGCGCGTGCGAGAGTCCGAGCTGGCCGCCTTCGTGGGCGGCTACCTGATCGTGGCCACGCACCCATGACCCTCACGATCTGCTCGCCCCACTGCGGGGTCGCGCCGGAGACGACGTCGGGCGGCGAGACGTACGAGCGCGAGCTGCTGGCCCGGCTCGGCCAGGACGGCGTGCGCGTGGAGCTGATCCTCGCGCGGGGCAAGCCGCATCCCGAGGGTGTGCCCAACTGGGACGTGCACCGTTTCCCGATCGGACGCGGGCTGCGCTGGTACGTGGCGCCGTTCGTGGTGCCCGACGCCATCGGCCTCGTGTGGCGGGCGCAACCCTTCGACCTCCTGCGGGTGCACGCCCTGCGCTACATGGGCCCTGCCGCCCTCTGGGCGCGGCGCCTCTACGGGATCGACGCGCCGGTGGTGTCGCACCATCACCACCTCGATCCGAGCCCGCTGAACAGCGTGATCGAGCGGCGCGTGATCGAGCGCTCGGACCGCGTGGTGGTGGGGAGCGAGTTCGCCCGCCGCCAGCTCCAGGAGGAACTGGGCGCGCGCGTCGAGCACGTGGACGTGGTGCCCTACGGCGTGGACGCGCGCTTCGCGCCGCGACCCGCGCGCGCGGACCTCCGCGCGCGCTACGGGCTCGGCGACCAGCCGGTGGTGCTCTTCTTCGGCGGCCTCAAGCCGCGGAAGAACCTCCATCTGCTCCTCGACGTGTGGGCGCGCGTGGCCGGGGAGGCGCCGGCGGCGCGGCTCCTCGTCGCCGGCGGGGGGCCGATGCTCGACGAGCTCCGTGGGCGGGCGGCGCGGCTGGGTCTGGCCGACCGCGTCGTGTTCACCGGCTACGTGCCGGAGGCGGAGAAGACCGACGTGTTCAATCTCGCCGACGTCTTCTTCTTCCCCTCCGCGATGGAGGGGTTCGGCCTCACCGTGGCCGAGGCGATGGCCTCGGGGTTGCCGGTGGTCGCGTCCGACCGCGGCTCCATCCCGGAGCTGGTGGTGGAGGGCGAGACGGGCTTCGTCACCGACCCCGCGCGCGAGGGCGACTTCGCGGCGCGGCTCCTGACGCTCCTGCGCGACGCCCCGCTGCGATGGCGCCTGGGCGATGCCGGCCGCGCGCGGGCGGACCGCCTCTACCGCTGGGAGCGCTGCGTGGAGGGGACGCGGCGAGTCTACGAGGCCACGGTGGAGGCCTGGCGCCGCCGCCGGGTGGAGGCGCGACGGTGAACGGAATCTCGGTGGTCGCAGGGAAACGGGGCTAATGCGTCTCGGGCTCCTTCCGGCCCTCGGCGGCGGCATCCGCGAGCTGGCGCAGAGCGGCCAGGTCGCCCGACTGATCGACGGCTATTTCCGCAGG
>DASTYT010000074.1 GCA_035764725.1 Candidatus Methylomirabilota bacterium
GGCGACTCCAAGCTCATCGCGGAAACCGCGGCTAAGCTCCGGGTGGGCGTGAACGCGCTGGTGGGACTCGCCAACGCCGCGTACTCGAACCCCCGCTTCATCGCCGAGAACCGCGAGCTCACCGAGCAAATCTTTGACGGCAATTACTGGCACAATCCGCAGAGCGCGCGGGCCAAGGCGGTGTTCGAGGCCTATCAGAAGCGCTTCAGCTCGCCCATGTCGAACCACGGCGTGCAGGGCTATCAGGTGACGTTCGTCCTCAAGGACGCGCTGGAGCGCGCGGCGTCGATCGATCGCGACAAGGTGCGCGACGCCATCGCGAAGACCAATCTCACCGATCACATCCTCACCCAGGACGCGATCCGCTTCGACGACACCGGCGAGAACCCGAACGCCATGCCGGCGCTGCTGCAGGTGCAGAGCGGGAAGCCGACCGTGGTGGGGCCGGCGCGCTACGCCGAGGCCAAGCCGGTGTTCCCCGTCCCCAAGTGGAAGGGATAAGACCCGCCGAGCGCGGGCATTGAGCGGGCTCCTCTTCCAGGCCGTCGTCAGCGGACTCCTGCTCGGCGGCGTGTACGGGCTCGTGGCGAGCGGGCTCACGCTGATCTTCGGCGTGCTCCGCATCATCAACTTCGCGCACGGCGCGGTGATGATGCTGGGGATGTACGCCTCGTACTGGCTCTGGGTCTGGCTGGGCGTGGATCCCTACCTCTCCGTGCTGCTGACCGCGCCCGCCTTCTTCGTCCTCGGCATGGGCATTCAGCGGGTCGTCATCGAGCCCAACCGCGCCGCCGCCGAGCACAATCAGCTTCTGCTGACACTGGGCCTGGCCCTCTTTCTTGAGAATCTCGCCCTCGTCCTCTGGCAAGGCGACTTCCGGACGCTCCGCGTCCCCTACGCCAACGCCTCGTTCGTGATCGGGGACGCGCTCGTCGAGGTGTCGCGCCTGGTCGCCGCAGGCGGCGCGGTGCTCATCGCGCTGGCGCTGTTCGTGTTCCTCCGCCGCACCGACGTGGGCAAGGCCATCCGCGCGCTGGCCGAGGAGCGCGAGGGGGCCATGCTGGTCGGCATCGACGTGGCGCGCATCCGCGCCGTCGCCTTCGGCATCGGCTCGGCGTGCGTGGCGGTGGCGGGCGCCCTCATCACGCCGTTCTTCTACATCGCCCCCGACGTGGGCGAGTCGTTCAACATCATGGCCTTCGTGGTGGTGGTGCTGGGCGGCATGGGGAACTTCATCGGCGCGCTCGTGGGCGGGCTCATCGTGGGCCTGGCCGAATCCCTCGGCGCCGCGCTGCTTCCCGGCTCGCTCAAGCAGCTCGTGGTGTTCGTCATCTTCGTGCTGGTCCTTCTCTTCCGGCCGGAAGGCCTCTTCGGGGGCGCCCGTGGCCGCTAGGACCCTGGGCGCGCTCGCCGCCGTCGTCCTGCTCGCGGCGCCGCCCCTCTTGCCGAAGTACCCGCTCGAGATCCTGATCAGCATCCTCTTCTACGCCTATCTCGGGCTGGCATGGAACATTCTCGGCGGCTTCGCCGGGCAGTTCTCGTTCGGCCACGCCGCCTTCTTCGGCATCGGCGCCTACACGTCCACCTTGCTGCTCCTCCGCGCGGGCGTGTCGCCCTGGCTCGGCATGCTCGCGGGCGGGGCCCTCGCCGCCGCGTTCGGCCTCTTCGCGGGCTATCTCTCGTTCCGCTACGGGCTCCGGGGGCCGTACTTCTCGCTCGTGACCCTCGCCTTCGCGGAGATGCTCCGCGTGGTATCGGTGAACGCGAAGGTGGTGGGCGCGTCGCTCGGCCTCGTGATCCCCACCGGCGCTCCCGCGCCGTCGCTCTTCGTCTTCGCGGGCAAGCTCCCCTACTACTACGTGATCCTCGCCATGACGGTGCTCGCCCTGCTGATCAACGGTGGTATTGCGCGCGGACGGCTCGGCTACGCGCTGATCGCGGTGCGGGAGAACGAGGACGCGGCCGAGGCGGCGGGCGTGAACGCCCTCGGCGGCAAGCTCGCGGCGATGGTGCTGTCCTCCTTCCTCACCGCGCTCGGCGGCACCTTCTACGCCCAGTACTTCGCCTACATCGACCCCACCATCACGTTCGGTCCCGCCATCTCCATCCAGGGACTGCTCCCCGCCATCGTGGGCGGCGCCGGCACCGTGCTGGGACCGCTGCTGGGCTCCTTCGTGCTCACGCCGATCTCCGAGCTGACGCGCGCAGGGCTGCGCGGCCGCGCGGGGGCCGACATCATGCTCTACGGGCTGGTCCTCATGCTCGTGATCTCGTTCCTGCCTCAGGGCCTGATGGGCTGGTGGCGGGTCGTCCGCCGCCCGGGGCGATGAGCCTGCTCGAGCTTCGGGGGCTGGGCAAGCAATTCGGCGGGCTCACCGCGGTGACGGGCTTCGACCTGAGCATCGCGCCCGGCGAGATCGTGGGCCTCATCGGCCCCAACGGCGCGGGGAAGACCACGGTGTTCCACCTGGTGGCCGGCTATCACTGGCCCACCTCGGGGACCATCCGCTTCAAGGGCGCGTCGATCGTGGGCCTCAAGCCGCACGCCATCTGCCGCCGCGGCCTCGCGCGCACGTTCCAGCTCGTGCAGCCCTTCTCCGGCCTCACCGCGGTGGAGAACGTCATGGTGGGCGCGTTCAACCGCGAGCGCGACGCGGCGTCGGCGCGGCGGCGCGCGGAGGAGATCCTCGACCTCGTCGGGCTGGGGGGCAAGCGGTCGGTCCCCGCGCGCGATCTCACGCTGTCCGATCGCAAGCGCCTCGAGATGGCGCGCGGGCTCGCCACCGGGCCCGATCTCCTCCTGCTCGATGAGGTGATGTCCGGCCTCAATCCGACGGAGATCGAGGCCATGGTCGGGCTGATCCGCGCGATTCACGGCCGCGGCGTCACGCTCCTCATCATCGAGCACGTGATGCGAGCGGTCATGAGCCTCTCGCATCGCCTCGTGGTGCTGCACCACGGCGTCAAAATCGCGGAGGGGCCGCCCGCGGCGGTGGCCCGCGACCGCCGCGTGATCGAGGCGTACCTGGGCGAGGAGGGGGGCGCCGGGTGAGCCTGCTGGAGCTGCGGGGTGTGGACGTGGCCTACGGCGATCTGCCCGCGCTACGCGGGGTGTCCATGACCATCGAGGAGGGCGAGATCCTGACCGTGGTCGGGGCCAACGGCGCCGGCAAGACCACGATGCTGCGGACCATCTCCGGCCTCCTCCGCCCTCGCGCGGGCGAGATCGTGCTCGACGGCCGGCGCATCGACCGGCTCCCGAGCCACGACGTGGTCGCGGGGGGCGTGGTGCAAGTGCCGGAAGGCCGCAAGATCTTTCCGAGCCTGTCCGTCCGGGAGAACCTCGAGCTCGGCTCGTACGCGCGCCGCGCCCGGCCGCACCGCCAGCAGAGCTTGGCCGAGGTCTTCGCCCTGTTCCCCATTCTGAGCGAGCGGGCGCGCCAGGCCGCGGGGACGATGTCCGGCGGGCAGCAGCAGATGCTCGCCATTGCCCGCGCCCTCATGGCGCGCCCGCGCCTCCTGATGCTCGACGAGCCCTCGCTGGGGCTGGCGCCGTTGGTGGTGCAGGAGATCTTCCGCACCATCGCCGCCATCAACCGCGCGGGCACCACCGTGCTCCTGGTGGAGCAGAATACCCGGCAGGCGCTGGGGCTGGCCCGGCGCGGCTATGTCCTGGAAAATGGCCGCGTCGTGCTGGAGGGTAGCGGCCGCGACCTGCTCGGCAACGAGCACGTGAAGCGCGCGTATCTCGGCATGTAGCGTCTCTCGCGAGGAGGACAAGCCATGGCACTCGATCTCGTCATTCGCGGCGGGCAGGTGATCACTCCCCAGGGCGTGGGTCTCTGGGATATCGGCGTGGAGGGCGAGCGCATCTCGGCCATCGCCGCCCCCGGTACGCTGCCGGCCGGCTCGGCGCGCGTCATCGACGCCACCGGCAAGATCGTCACCCCCGGCGGCGTGGAGCCCCACGCGCATCTCGCGCACTCGATCATGTCGCACCCTGAGGAGCCGTCGGAGACGCTGGGGCCCGAGGAGGACACCAAGGGCATGGCGTGCGGCGGCACCACCACGCACATCGACTTCGCCTACGTGCGGCCGGACGCGGGTGACGTGATGCCGGTGGTGGAGCGGCGGGCGGCGCGGTGGAAGGGCAACTCCCACGTGGACTACACCTTCCACATCACGCTGGCGGGCGCGCTGCCGCTGCGCATCTTCGAGCAGATCCCCGAGGCCATCCAGCAGGGCTTTCCCTCGTTCAAGGTCTTCACCACCAACGTGCTGCCCCCGCACCCCAAGCGCGCGGGCAATCGCATCGACTTCGGGCGCATCTACCACGCCATGGAGAAGGTCGCGCCCGCGGGCGGCCTGATGGTGGTGCACGGCGAGGACGAGGACCTCGTGCAGTTCAACTACGAGCGCTTCCGCGAGGAGAAGCGCATGGAGGGGACGAACCTCCACCTCGTCCACACCAAGCTCTCGGAACAGCTGGCCTTCCGCCGCACGATCGCGCTGGCGCGCGCGGCCGGCGCGGGCGTCTATTTCGTGCACGCCTCGGCCAAGGAAGGCGTGGACGCCGTCGCAGAGGCACGCGCGGCCGGCCTGCCCATCTATGCGGAGACCCTCCATCAGTACGCCTGCTTCAACGCCGAGTACTACAAGAGTCCCCGCGGCTTCTGCTCGCACACGTACCCGTCGCTGAAATTCCCGGAGGATCAGCAGGCGCTGTGGGACGGGCTCGTGCACGACGCGGTGTCCACGCTGGCCACCGACGAATACCCCACCAATCTCGAGCTCAAGCTCAAGGGCAAGACCATCGAGGACGTCACCGGCGGCAACCTCGGCGCCGAGGCGCGCCTGGGCATCGCGTGGACCGAAGGCGTGAGCAAGCGCGGCATGACCCTCACGCGCTTCGCGGACATCACGGCCACCAACGCCGCCCGGATCATGGGCCTCTATCCGAAGAAGGGCGTGCTGGCGCCCGGCAGCGACGCGGACATCGTCCTCATGGACCCGACGATCCGGAAGGCCCTGACCAAGGACGATTTCCACGTGTCGGACTACAGCCCGTGGGAAGGCTGGCCGATCACCGGCTGGCCGGTGCTGACCGTCCTGCGCGGCAAGGTCATCGCCGAGCGGGGCAAGCTGCTGGGCTCCACGTCGGACGGTCGGCTGCTCACGCGGAAGATCGACAACACGATCCTGGCGCGGCCGGCGGTCTAGCGGCGCTTCCCGAGGCGCGCGCGGAGGACGGCGGCTCAGGCGAAGGGGTCGTCGTCCTCCCGCTCGTGCCAGACGTACTCCATGTTCCGGGCGGCGGCGCGCGCGGCGTCGCGGCCGTGGAGCCGGGCGATGAGCGCCAGCGTCATGTCGATCCCGGCGGACACGCCGGAAGAGGTGACGAGGTTGCCGTCGTCGACCCAGCGGGCCTTGCGGCGCCAGAGCACCTTCGGCCCCTGCGAGAGCACCCACTCCCAGGAGATCTTGTTGCTGGTGGCGGGCCGGTCGTTCATGAGGCCGGTGCGGGCGAGCAGCGCCGAGCCCGTGCACACCGTGGTGGTGATGGGCGCGCGGCGGCTGATCGCGCCCAGCTTGGCCAGGAACGCCTCGTCGTTGACGGCGGCGCGGGTGCCGAACCCGCCCGGCACGACCAGGATGTCGAAGTCGGGTACGTCGTCGAACGTGTAGTCGGCGTGGGTCGACGGACCCTCGCCGCTCTTGATGGGGCCCGTGCGCTCCGCGACGGTGAAGACCTGGAAGAAGCGGTGCAGCGTCCCGTCGGGCTTCGTCACGCGGGTGGCGCCGAAGGCCTGCACGGGACCATAGACGTCCAGCACCGTGAAGCCGTCGAAGAGCACCACCGCGACGCGCTTGACTGCGGGCAGCTCGGTCATGGCTCGTCTCTCCTGGTGATCCGGGTCAGGCGGCCGCGCCGGCGGCGCGCGCGAACAGGCGCATCGCGCGGTCCATCGCCTCGGCGGGCGCGGTGGCCGGCGAGCCCGCGCGGAACGGCGGAGCCGGATCGTATTCGATCATGAGCTGAATGGTCTGCGCCACCGACTCGCCGGCCACCAGCGCCGCGAGGCGCAGCGCCATGTCGATGCCGGCGGAGACGCCCGCGCCGGTGATGACCTTGCCGTCGCGAACCATACGTTCTTCAACGGGTTCGGCCCCAAAGTCGCGCAGGGCGCCGAGGGCGGCCCAGTGCGTGGTGGCGCGGAGCCCACGCAGCAGCCCGGCCGCGCCCAGCACGAGCGCGCCGGTGCACACCGACGTGGTCCAGGTGCTGGTGGTGTGCGCGCTCGTCAGCCACTCGCTCACCAGGGAATCGGTCATCACGGGCCGCATGTTCATCCCGCCCGGCACCAGGATGATGTCCGGGCGCGGCACAGCGGCGAGCGTGTGCTCGGCGAGCAGGGCCACGCCGGCGTCCGTGCGCTTGGGGCCGGACGCGCTCGCGACGGGGAACACCTCGGCGCCGGGCAGCGCGGACAGGACCTGCAAGGGGCCGATGGCGTCCAGCGCGGTCATCCCGTCGAAGAGAAGCAACGCGATCCTCATGGCTTCAAGCCTCTCGTGCGCCCCGGAAGTGGGCGCGGTAGTGACCGGGGGTGACGCGCAGCGTGCGGCGGAACGCCCGGTGCATGGTCTCGACGGTGCCGAAGCCCGCGTCGCGCGCGATCTCGGCCAACCCCGCGCTACTGGACTCGAGTTGGCGTCGCGCCGACTCCACCCGGGCGCGCTCGACGTAGACCGCCGGTGTGAGGGCGAGATCGCGGCGAAATGTGCGGGCGAAGTTGCGCGTGCTCATGCCCGCGCGCCGCGCCAGCGACGACACCGACAAGTTCTCCGCGGGATGGTCGGCGATGAAGGCCTGGAGATCGCGGAGCGGCGCGCGCTCGGCGAGCTGGCTCCCGAGCTGGACGCTGAACTGGGATTGCCCGCCCGGCCGGCGCAGGAACAGCACGAGCCAGCGCGCCACCTCGAGGGCGATCCCGCGCCCGAGATCCTCGTCCACGAGATCCAGGGCGAGGTCGATGCCCGCGGTCACGCCCGCGGACGTGGAGACGGCCCCTTCGCGGACGAAGATCGGGTCCTTCTCCACGCGGACGCGGGGGTGGCGGCGGGCCAGCTCGTCGCAGGCCGACCAGTGCGTGGTGGCGCGGCGGCCATCGAGGAGCCCGGCCTCTCGCGATCGGCCACGAGCCCGAGGCCGCTCCAGGTACGCACGGCGCCCGCTGTCGGGGCGACCACCTCGATCTGATAACGCTGGTCGGCCTTTCGCGCGAGCCGGCTCGCGATCGAGAAGACCTCCACCGGTCCGGTGACGTCGAGCGGCTGCACCCGGGGGAAGGCGAGCACCGTGACCTGTCGCATGCCTCGAGGATGCGCCCGGGCCGCCGTGGCCGCAACGCCAAAGCCATGACGAATCCGGCCATGCGCGCCCGGCCGCGCCGTCCCCGGGGCTGAGGTAACATGGGGCCCGCCATGGCCGAAACTCCTCGAAGCGATTACGCCCATCAGTTCAATCCCCCCTGGACGCTCGACCCCGCCCGCGTGGCCCTGGTCGTGGTGGACATGCAGTACGCGAGCGCCTCGCGGCGCGAGGGCCTGGGGCGCCTCCTCAAAGACCGCGAGCAGGAGGCCTCCGGCGCCTATCGCTTCGAGCGGATCGAGACCGTCGTGGTGCCGACCATCCAGGCGCTGCTCGCCTTCTTCCGCGAGCGTGGTCTGCGCGTCGTCTACCTCACGGTGGGCTCCGAGATGCCGGACTTCAGCGATCTCCTGCCGCACATGCGCCCCTTCGCCGAGAGCATCGGCAACACCGCGGGCCGCCGCGAGCACGAGATCCTGGATGACCTCACGCCGGCGGCCGGCGAGCCCGTGCTCAACAAGACCACCATGAGCGCCTTCCACTCCTCGGGCTTCGAGCGCCTCATGCGCGCCTGGGGCGTGGATCAGCTCTGCTTCACCGGCGTGTCCACCAACTCGTGCGTGGAGGGCACGGCTCGCGACGCCGCGGACCGTGGTTTCCAGGCGCTGATCGTGGAGGACGGCTGCGGCGCGGCGAGCGGGCGCCTGCACGAGGCCACCTGCGAGAACTTCGCGCGCCTGCTCGGTCGGGTGGCGCGCAGCGACGAGGTCCGCGCCGAGCTGGCCGCCGCCCTCGCCCGTCCCGCCCTCCGCTGATCGACGTTTGCCCGCTCTTTTTACCCGAAGGGGAGGAAACATGGCCGGCAAGCTCTTCGAGGAGCTGTCTCTCGGGCAGGTGTTCCAGCATCAGCCCGGCCGCACGGTGACCGAGGCGGACAACATCTGGTTCTCCTGCCTCACGATGAACCCGCAGCCTTTGCACGTGGACTTCCACGCCGCCCAGAAGGCCGAGTTCGGCAAGCCACTGGTCAATAGCCTGTTCACCCTGGGGGTGGCGGTGGGCCTGTCGGTGGGCGAGACCACGCTCGGCACCACGGTGGGCAATTTGGGCTTCGAGAAGGTCGAGTTCCCCAAGCCGGTGTTCCACGGGGACACGATCTACTCGGAGACGGAGGTGGTGGAGAAGCGCGAGTCGCGCTCGCGCCCCGAGTGGGGGATCGTCATCTTCGAGCATCGCGCCAAGAATCAGCACGGCGATCTGGTGATGCGCTGCCGGCGCGCCGCCATGATGCGGCGGCGGGGGGCCTGATGGCCGCTCGCCTCCGGCGGTCGCTGCACTTCGTGCCCGGCGGCAACGAGCGCATGATCGCGAAGGCGATCACCGGCCCCGCCGACGGGCTCATCCTCGACCTCGAGGACGCGGTGGCGCCGGAGCGAAAGGCGGCCACCCGCCCCATCGTGCGCGACTGGCTCGAGCAGCTCGACTTCGGCGGCCGGGAGCGCTGGGTGCGGATGAACCCCATCTTCTCCGAGCACGGGGAGCACGATCTCGAGGAGACCATCGCCGGGCGGCCCGATGGCTACGTGGTGCCCAAGCCCCGACACGCGGGCGACATCCGGCGCATCGCCCAGATCCTCGACAAGCTCGAGCAGCGGCACGGGCTGCCCCACAGCTCCACGCGCCTCACCCTCATCGCCACTGAGACGCCGGAGGGCCTGCTCAATATCCGGGACGTCGCGGCAGCGAGCGCGCGCATCGCGGTGGTGTCCTGGGGGGTCGAGGACCTCTCCGCCGCAATGGGGTTGCCGCGGGTGCGCGACGCCGACGGCCGCTACCTCGACATCCCGCGCTACGCGCGCGTGATGTGCGCGGTGGCGGCGGCGGCGGCCGGGGTGGAGGCGCTCGACACTGTGTATACCGACATTCACAACCTCGAGGGGCTGCGCCGGGAGTGCGAGGAGGGTGTGGCGATGGGCTTCACGGGGAAGATATCGATCCATCCCGTGCAAATCGAGGTGATAAACTCCGTGTTCACACCGTCCCGCGCCGAGGCCGAGGAGGCTGCGACGCTGGTGTCCGCCTTCGAGGAGCACGCGCGCCGGGGGGCGGGAGCCTTCGCCTGGAAGGGACAGATGATGGACATGCCGCATCTCACGCGGGCGCGCAAGATTGTCGAGCGGGCGCGACACGCCGGGGTGATCTGAGTGGCAGGACGCCGGACCCTCGCGGTGGCCGCGCTGCTGCTCGTGGCCGCGGCGGTGTTCGTGCTGCCCGTGGGCCGCCGCCCTCTCTACAACCAGGACGAGGTGCGGTACGCCATCCTCGCCCGCGACGTCGTCGAGCACGGCCGCTGGTTCTTGCCGCGCGTGCGCGACGAGGTGTACCTCAACAAGCCGCCGCTGTTCTTCTGGACGGTGGCGCTCATCTCGCTGCCCTCGGGGCGCGTGTCGGACGTCTCCGCGCCGCTGGTCTCCGTCGCCGCCGCTCTCATGGGCGTCCTCGGCGTGTTCGCCATCGGCCGCCGGCTCTGGGGCTTCGCCCCGGGCCTCGCCGCGGCCGCCGTGCTCGCCGCCATGCCGTTCTACTTCTTCATGGCGCATCAGGTCCTCACCGACATGATGCTCACCGCGTGGCTGGTGTGGGCGCTCTACTTCTACTTACGCACGGTGCCGCCCGCGCCGGCGCCGTATGCCTGGGTGGGGTTCTATCTCTGCGTGGCCGGTGGACTGTCCACCAAGGGGCCCGCGGCCCTCCTCGCCCTGCTGGCCGCGGTCATCACCAGTGCCGTCGTGGATGGGCGCGCCGGGCTGCGGGCCCTCCGGCTGCCGTGGGGGCTGGCGCTGATCGCGCTCTCGACGCTGCCGTGGCTGGTGCCGTATCTCATGCAGACGGAGAGGAGCTACACCCAGTCGGTGCTCGTCACCGACTATCTCGCCTGGTACTTCCGGCTCCACGGCGACTCGCGCTTCGCCGCCCTCGGCGCCTACCTTGCCGGCTTCCTGCCGTGGGCGCTGGTGCTGCCCCTGATGGCGCACTGGTGGTGGGTGGCGAAGCCCGACCGTAATCGGCGGCGCTTGCTCACGTGGTCGGCAGTCTACACGGTGGCGGTGGCCATCTCCGCCGCGCAGCGCTCCCGCTACTTCCTGCCCGTGCTCCCCCTGCTCGCCTTGTTCTTCGGCGAGTTCTTCGTGCGCGCGCCCGAGGCGGGCGCCCGCGGCGTGCGCCGGCTCCCCCTGCTCGCCGGCATCTTCGTGGTGATGGCGCTCGTCGCCGGCGTCGCCATCATGTGGGCGCCGCCGCACTTGAGCGCCAAGGGCGGCGACTGGGTCTACCTGCCTGCCGGGGGGCTCGAGCGTGGCCTGATGGCGAGTCTGCTCTTCGCCGGCGCTCTCGGCAGCCTGTGGGTGGCGTGGCGTCGGGCGGGCGGCTTCGCGATGGCGACGTGCTGGGCGCTGGCGATGATCGCCGTGCTCGGGCTCGAGGGCGTCGGCTATCCAAGCCGCTACGCCGAATGGTACGGAGTCAAGAGCTTCGCCGAGCGCGTGCGCAAGGAGCGGCCGGTGGAGCACCTGGTGGTCGCGTATCCCGACGCCAACCTCGCCTTCGACTTCTACCTCCGCCGCTCGATCCGCGAGCTGCGGCGCCCCGATCAGCTCAGGGCGATGGTGGCACAGTCGGCCGATCGCCACACGCTCCTGCTCCGCGAGGACCGGTGGACCTCGCTGCGCGCCGAGGCGGATCCATCCTGGCGCCCCGTCGCCTCCGCCGTGGTGGGAGGCCGACCCTTCGTGCTCCTCCGGAATTTCGAGTAGTCGACATTGCCGGCGCGGGTCGCTGTGCCCGCCTTGACAGCGGCCCGTAAGATTGCTAAAAGTAAGCGCAATTCCCCCCGGAGGAGGACCACGATGATGAAGAGAAACTTGGGCGCGACCGCTCTGCTTGCTGCCGCCATACTGGCCCTGGCATGGCCCGCTGCCGCGCAGGCCCCGATCAAGGTCGGCGCCTCGATATCACTCACCGGCACCTACGCCAAGCCCGGGACCTACCAGAAGGAAGGCTACGAGCTCTGCGCCCAGGAAGTGAACGACAAGGGCGGCGTGCTCGGGCGCAAGGTCGAGTTCGTGTTCTACGACGACCAGTCCATGCCGCCGACCGGCGTGCGCCTCTACGAGAAGCTCATCACCGAGGACAAGGTGGACGTGGTGATGGGCCCGTACTCCTCGGCCATCTCCGAGGCCGTCGCCAACGTCACGGAGAAGTACAAGAAGGTGATGGTGGCGCCGCTCGCCGCGACCACGTCGATCTTCAAGAAGGGCCGTAAGTACGCCTTCATGATCATCTCGCCCGCCGAGGTGTACCTGGAGGGCCTCGTCGATCTCGCGGCGAAGCGTGGGCTGAAGACCATCGCGATCGTGAACGAGGACACGCTCTTCCCCAAAACCGCCGCGGTGGGCACCGCGGAGCTGGCCAAGAAGAAGGGTCTACAGATCGTGCTGCAGGAGGCGTACCCCAAGGGCAACACCGACTTCTCGGCGCTGCTCACCAAGATCAAGGCTGCGAACCCCGACGTCATCGCCGCCTCCACCTACTTCGACGACGCCGTCGCCCTCACGCGGCAGATGAAGGAGCTCAACCTGAATCCCAAGATGTACGGGGTCACGGTGGGCGGCGACATCCCGGAGTTCTACGACCTCCTCAAGCAGAACGCCGAGTACATCTACGGCGCCACTCAGTGGGAGCCGACCCTGCCCTATCCGGGGCAGAGGGAATTCATGGCCGCGTACACGTCGAAGTTCAAGCACGAGCCGTCCTATCACGCGGCGGCGGGCTACGCGGGCTGCCAGATCTATCTGGAGGCGGTGAAGCGGGCGGCCGCTCTCGACGCCGACAAGGTACGTGACCAGCTCCTGAAGCTCGAGATGCGGACGATACTCGGCGACTTCAAGGTCGACGCCGACGGCTTCCAGACCGCGCACAAGATGGTGCTGTTCCAGTGGCAGGACGGCAAGAAGGTGACGGTGTGGCCGGACGACATGGCCGCCGGCGCCAAGGTTCGCTTTCCCACACCGCCGTGGAACCAGCGGTAACCGGGTGCCGCTGATCGCGCCGGCCGGAAGCGCCCGCCGGGTCTCCGGCGGGCGTTCATGCGCCCGGCCGTGATGCCTCACGTCACGCCGATCATGCTGGGCCAGGTGATCGTCTCCGGTCTCCTCGCCGGTGCACTCTATGCGATGGTCGCGCTCGGGCTGGGCCTGATCTTCGGCGTGATGCGCGTGCTCAACGTGGCCCACGGGCCGCTCCTCATGCTGGGCGCCTACGTCACGTACTGGCTGTTCAGCACGGTGGGGCTCAATCCCTACCTCTCCCTGCTGGTCTCGATGCCGCTGGTCTTCCTGGTCGGTGTCGCCCTCCAGCACGTCTTCGTGCGGCGGGTGGTGGACGCGCCCGAGCTGTCCTCGCTCCTCCTCACCTTCGGCATCTCGATCGCGCTGGTGAACCTGGCCCAGCTCGCCTTCACCTCCGACCTGCGGTCGGTGGAGTTCCTCACCGGCTCCTTCCTCGTCGGACCCTTCGCCTTCTCGAAGTCGCGGGTGATCGCGTGCCTGTTCGCGGCGGGGATCACCGCGCTCGCCTTTCTCTTCCTGCAGAAGACCAGGCTGGGGAAGGCCATCCGCGCCGTCTCCCAGAGTCGCGAGGTCGCGCAGGTGTGCGGGATCAACGTGCAGCGCATCCACCTGTTCGCCTTCGGGCTGGCCTCGGCGCTCGCCGCCGCGGGGGGGACGCTGGTCGCGGTGATGGTGGCCATCCAGCCCGAGATGGGCGCGGTGTACACGTTCAAGTCCTTCCTCGTGATCGTGCTGGGCGGGGCCGGGAACTATCCGGGCGCGCTGCTGGGCGGCCTTCTCCTGGGCCTGGTCGAGCAGCTCGCCTCGTTGTTCCTGACCACCCAGGTGAACGAGGCGGTGGCCTACGTCCTCCTCGTGCTGGTGCTCTTGCTGCGCCCCACCGGCCTCCTGGGAGGCCGCTCCACGTGACGCTCGCCGCCGAGCTCCGGCGCTGGGCCCGGTGGTTCCTCCCCGGCCTCGCGGTGCTCCTGGTGATCCTCACGGTGTTCCCGATCTGGGCCACCGGCTACGGGGTCCGCGTGATGCTCCAGCTCTTCATGTGGATCGCCCTGGCCCAGTCGTGGAACCTCATCTCGGGGCTGACGGGCTACGTCTCGTTCGGCCACGTCGCCTTCTTCGGCATGGGGGCCTACACCACCGGCATCCTCGTGACCAAGGGCATGGCGTGGCCGCTGGCCGCGCTCGCCGGCGGCGCGATGGCGGTGGTGCTGGCGTTCGTGATCGGCTGGCCCTGCCTGCGCCTCAAGGGCCCCTATTTCGCCATCGCCATGCTGGGATTGAACGAGGTGCTGCGGGTCGCCGCGTCCTACTTCGAAGGCCTGACCGGCGGCGGCCTGGGCCTCTCGCTCCCCACCCTGGACGCGAGCGTGCGCATCTACTACGCGATGGGCCTGGTCGCGATCGCCGTCACCGCGCTCACCCACGCCATCGTGACCTCGCGCTTCGGCCTGCGCCTCATGACGATTCGCGAGGACGAGGTGGCGGCGGAGGCGATGGGCATCGACACGTTCCGCTACAAGGTCTACGCGTTCCTCCTGTCCGCGGCGGCGCCCGGCATCGTGGGCGGCCTCGCCGCGCGGGACATGGGCTACATCGAGCCCATCTCGGTGTTCCCCCTCATCACCACGATCACGATGATCGTGATGGTGCTGTTTGGCGGCAAGGGGACGATCTGGGGGCCGGTCCTCGGCGCGGTGATCCTGTTCACGTTCCAGGAGCTCGTGTGGGCGCACTTCCCCCACGCGCACCAGGTGCTGCTGGGCGCCATCATCATCACGGTGGTCCTGGCGATGCCCCGCGGGATCCTCGGGGTCCTCCAGCAGAAGTACAACCTTCCGCGGACGGTCTGACGTGCCCGGTCCCATCCTCCAGGTCCGCAACCTGATGAAGAGCTTCGGCGGCGTCACCGCCGTCAACGGGGTGTCGCTGTCGCTCGAGGCTGGGAGGATCTACGGTCTCATCGGGCCCAACGGCTCGGGCAAGACCACGCTGTTCAACTGCATCACCGGCATCGAGCGCCGCGACCAGGGCGCCATCGGCTTCAAGGGCCGCCGCATCGACGGGCTGAAGCCACATCAGGTGTTCCACCGGGGGATCGGCCGGACCTTCCAGGTCATTCGCGTGTTCCCCGAGCTCACGGCCCTGGAAAACCTCTTGGTCGTCACCGGCGGCGACTACGCGCGCTCGCGCAAGCGGGCGGAGGAGCTCTTGCGCTTCGTCAAGCTCGAGGGGCTGGCCGACGAGTACGCGGGCAATCTCTCCTACGGCCAGCAGAAGCTCGTGGAGTTCATTCGCGTGCTCATGACCGACCCGGAGTTGATCCTGCTCGACGAGCCCGCGGCCGGTGTCAACCGGACCCTGCTCAACGAGCTGCTCGACGCGGTGCGGGCGCTCCGCGACCGCGGCAAGACGGTGTTCCTGGTCGAGCACGACATGAAGGTCGTGATGGGTCTCTGCGAGACGGTGTTCGTCCTCGACCACGGCGAGAAGCTGGCCGAAGGTCCTCCGGGCGTCATCCAGTCCGACGAGCGGGTGATTGAAGCTTACTTTGGCCGCTAGCGCCCTCCTCGCGGGGTATCTCGGCTGGCGCTCGCTCGGCTGGCCGCTGATCCACGACGCACCCCTGTTCCACTACATCGGCTGGCTGATCGGGCAGGGGCTGGTGCCGTATCGCGACATCTTCGACATGAACCTGCCGGGGATCTACCTGGTCCACTGGGCGATCGTCGCCGTGCTGGGCGCCGGCGATCTCGCGTGGCGCCTGGTCGACCTCGGCTGGCTCGCCGCGACGGCGGGGGCGCTGTTCGCCTTCTCTCTGCCGCTCGGTGGGCGCGAGGGCGCGGCGGCCTCCGCGATCCTGTTCGCGCTCTACCACCTCGCCGGCGGCGCCTGGCGCGCGGGGCAGCGCGACTTCCTCCTCTGCGTGTTCCTCGCTGCGGGCGCCTCGGGTCTCGCGCGCGCGTGGGATCGACCCGGCCCGCTCTGGCCGCTGGCGCTCGCCGGCGCCGCCTTCGCCACGGCGTTCACGCTCAAGCCCTATGGGCCGGCGCTGCTCTGGCTGGGCGGCATCGCGGCGGGGGCGTTCGCGGCTCGGCGGGGCGGGCGGGCGGCGCTGGCCGGCGCCGGCGCCACCGCGGGGGGGGGACTGGCGGTGCTGGCGCTGGTGTTCGGGTGGCTGGCGTGGCGCGGCGGCCTCGGCGCGTTCGTGGACGAGTACAGGGAATATGTGCTGCCGTTCTACGGATTCCTCGGCCGCGAGCCCCTCTGGCAGGCGGTGGAGGGTCACGCGTACGCGCGGCCGCTGATCGTCCTGCTGGGCGCGCTGGTGCTCTGGGGATCCCTCGTCCCCTCCCGCCCGGCCTTCGGCATCCGGCGTCCGCTGGCCGCGCTGGGGATCGCCGCGGGGCTGTTCCACTTCGTGATGCAGGGCAAGGGCTGGGAATATCACCTCTCCCCGCTCGCCCTCTTCCTGTGCGCGCTCGTCGCGCCGGCCTTCGCCGTGCGCGCGCGGCTCGTGCGCGCGGCCGCCGTCGTCCTCTTCGCGGCCACCGCCCTGGTCCTGGGCGCCAAGGGCGTGCAGGCGATGGACGCCCCGTGGATCGACGACAAGGCGCACCGCGTCGCCGCGCTCGCGCGCGACCTCGCCCCGCGCGTGCCCCCCGGGGCCACCGTCCAGGTCATGGACACCACCGCGGGCGGCGTGCACGCCCTCCTGCGACTGGGCGTGCGCCAGCCCACGCGCTTCATCTACGACTTCCACTTCTTCCATGACGTTGCGGACCCGCGCATCCAGGGCCTCCGCGCCGAATTCCTGAGGGGCCTCGAGCGCGGGCGCCCGGCCGCGGTGGTCGTCATGCGTGAGACCTGGCCGCGGCCCGGCTACGAGCGGCTCGAGGCGTTTCCCGCCCTGCGGGACCTGCTGGGGCGCAACTATGTCCTCGCCGTGGACGGCGACGGCTACCGGATCTATGCGAAGCGAAGCGGTTCATAGTGTGATCCGCGCCTACGACGACTGGGTGGTCCGCGCCTACTGCTGGGGCCGGTTCGGGATCCTGCGCCAGCGCTTTCTCGACGAGATCGGCCAGTACTTGCCGGAGCGCGGGCGCGTGCTCGACGTGGGCTGCGGCTTCGGGCTCTTCTCGCTCTACTATGCGAGCGTGCGGCGCGGGCTCGTGGTGGAGGGCCTGGACCGGAATCCCCGCCGTATCGCAATGGCGCAGGCCGCCGCCGCGCGCCTGGGTCTCACGAACGTGCGCTACGAGGTGGGGGATGCCACGGGCTTTCGCGGCGGCGCGCTCTACGACGCCGCCTACATGCTGGACATCGTGCATCACATTCCGATGGAGGCGGTTCGCCCTTTGCTCGAGCAGCTCGCGAAGGCGCTCCCGGCGGGGGCGCGGCTCATCGTGAAGGACGTGGACAGCCGCCCCGCCTACAAGCGCTGGTTCACCCACGCGCTTGACCTCGCCATGGACCCGCGCACCCCCGTGCACTACTGGCCGGCGGAGGCGCTGCAGGCGGTGCTGGAGTCGGTCGGCTTCCGCGTCTACCGCCATCTCATGGTGGATCTGTTCCCGTATCCCCACGTCCTCTACGTGGGGGAGCGCCTGCCGTGATCTCGACCCTGCTGCGCGCGGAAGCCCTCACCGCGGGCTACGGCAAGATGGCGATTCTCCACGACGTCACGTTCATCGTGACGCCGGGCGAGCTCGTGGCGGTGATCGGCCCCAACGGGGCCGGCAAGTCCACCGCGTTCAAGGTCATCGTCGGCTTCCTCAAGCCGACCGAGGGCCGGGTGCTCTTCGACGGCGACGACATCACCGGGCTCCGCCCGGACCAGGTGCTGCGCCGGGGGCTCGCCTACGTGCCCCAGGGGCGAATCGTCTTCCCCCAGATGACGGTGCTGGAAAACCTCGAGATGGGGGCTTACATCGAGCGTGACGCCCGGAAGATCCGCGACTCGCTGGACCAGGTCTACGCGCTCTTCCCGGTGCTGGCCGAGCGGCGCCAGCAGAAGGCCGGCACCATGTCGGGCGGCGAGCAGCAGATGGTGGCAATCGGCCGGGCCCTCATGACCCACCCCAAGCTGGTGCTCCTGGACGAGCCCTCGCTGGGGCTTTCCCCGAAATACGTCGCCCTCATCTTCGAGAAGCTCGTGGAGATGAAGAAGAGCGGGTACACGCTCATGGTCGTGGAGCAGAACGCGGCCAAGGCCCTCTCGGTGGCCGACCGGGGCTATGTCCTGGAGCTCGGCCACAACCGGTTCGACGGCGCGGGGCAGACGCTGCTGGTCGACCCCGAGGTCAAGCGCCTTTACCTCGGCGGGTGAAATAAAGTACAATCCGCGCCATGCGCGTCGGCCGATTCGTGCTCACTATTGCCGTCCTCGCCGCGGGAATTCTCATCGGCTTCCTCGGTTGGTCCCAGAATTCCACCGCCAAGACCGAGCAGGTCGATGCAAAGGTGCCGCACGAGCGGCCGGATCCACACGTCCTCGGCGGCAAGCAGGTGTACGTCCAGTACTGCGTGACCTGTCACGGTGAGGCGGGCAAGGGCGACGGGCCGGGCGGGGCCAATCTCCCCATCAGGCCGCAGAATCTCGCCGACGGCCGCGTGATGAACGCGCTGCCCGATCACATGCTCGTGCGCGCCATCGGCGAGGGCCCGCAGTCCATCGGGCTCTCGAACCTGATGCCGGCGTTCAAGCCGACGCTCTCCGACAAGCAAATCCACGACGTGGTCGCCTACGTTCGCACCCTCGCCGATCCGCCCTTCGATCCCAAGGGGGTGCTCCCCGTGTCCGAGAAGCGCGAGGGACCGGTGCAGCCCATCTTCTTCAGCCACGTGATCCACGCGGGCGCGTTCAAGATCGACTGCCAGTACTGCCACACGGGTGCCCGGCGCTCGGCGACGGCCGGACTGCCCTCGGTCGAGCGCTGCATGGGCTGCCACAAGATCGTCGCCGCGCAGGGCAATCCCGAGGTGCAGAAGCTCCACGGCTTCTGGGAGCGCAAGGAGCCCATCCCCTGGGTGCGGGTGTTCAAGGTGCCCGAGCACGCCAAGTTCGTGCACAAGAACCACATCCAGGCGGGGCTGCCGTGCCAGACCTGCCATGGCCGCATCGAGGCGATGGAGCAGGTGACGGGCGGCGTGACCGGGCAGACGCTTCTGAACGACATGAAGAACCTGGCCCTGGTGCCGAACGAGCCCAACAAGCTCACCATGGGCTGGTGCGTCGAGTGCCATCGCGCCGCCAACGGCGGGCAGCTCGCGAGCCTGACGTGGATCCCCAAGCCTCTGCCCAAGCTCAGCAAGGACAAGTTCAACGCCCCGCTCGAATGCATCACCTGCCACCATTGAAATAGCGTAGTGGCTTCACCGGCCGAGCGGGCCCAGCGGGTGTTTCCGGGGGGATCGCTCGGCGAGTACAACCTGCCGCCCGAGCTGGCGGTGGTGCTGGCCCGCGGTGAGGGCGCCACGGTGTGGGACACCGAGGGACGCGCCTTCCCGGACTTCACCATGGGCTGGGGCTCGGTGCTGCTGGGCCACGCCCATCCCGCCGTCCTCGAGGCCGCGCGCGCCGCCGCCGCCGCCGGCTCCAACTTCGCCTACGTGAGCGCCCCCGCGCTGGCCCTCGCCGAGGAGATCGGGCGCGCGCGGCGCGGCGCCGAGCGCGTGCGCTTCTGCGCCTCGGGCACCGAGGCCACCGCGCACGCGGTGCGGCTGGCCCGCGCCTTCACGGGGCGTCCGCGCGTGCTCAAGTTCGAGGGCGCGTACCATGGCGCCAACGAGGTGGGCACGGTGAGCCTGTTCCCGACGCGGCTACTCGAATTTCCCGCTGGCGAGCCCACCTCGGCCGGCGTGCCGCCGGGCGCGGTGGCCGACGTGCTCGTGGCGCCCTACAACGATCTCGCCGCCACCACCGCGATCGTCGAGGCGCAGGGCGACGCCCTCGCCGCCATCATCGTGGAGCCGCTGCACCGCTGCACGTCCCCGCGTCCCGGCTTCCTGGCCGGCCTGCGCGACCTGGCCACGAAGCGCGGCGTGCTCCTCATCTTCGACGAGACCGTCACCGGGTTCCGGCTCGCCTACGGCGGCGCTGCGGAGTACTACGGCGTCGAGCCCGACCTGGCGACGCTCGGGAAGGCGCTGGGCGGCGGCTATCCGATCGGCGCGGTGGCCGGACGCGCCGACGTGATGGATCTCGTGCGCGAGGATCGCCTGGGCGCCGACGGACGCTATGTCTGGTGGGCGTCGAGCCTCGGCGGCAATCCCGTGTCCTGCGCGGCGGGGCTCGCCGCGCTCGGCGAGCTGCGCCGCCCCGACACGTACAAGCGCCTCTTCGCCATCGGCGAGGCGCTGCGCGCGGGGCTGCGCCGCGTGCTCGCGGAGGCGGGGGTCACCGCGCACGTGCAAGGCGACGGCCCGCTCGCCGCCGTGGTGTTCACCGCGCGCGAGGTCACCGACTACCGGAGCGCGTTCGACTCCGACCGGCGGCGGGCGCGGGCCTTCCTGCTGGGGCTGTTCCGGCGGGGCATCTTCCTCAATCCGATGTCCACCAAGCTCTATCTCTCGCTCGCCCACGACGAGCGGCACATCGCGCGCTTCCTCGAGGCGGCGGCGGGCGCCCTGCGCGACCCCGTCGCTACAGGATCGCCGTGAAGCTGCGGAGGTCGGGGCAGCCTTCCAGGCCCTCGACCATCTCCCGGACGGTCTCCACGCGCTCGGGGCTCAGCACCACGGCGGCGCAGCTCTCGAACTTCTCGCGGAGCTGATCGGCGCTCAGCGGGTTGCCTGGGTGGCCGGGCACCGGGCGCGGGCCGATCTCGAGGGTGCGCCCGTCGGTCAGCCGGACGCGCACGCGGGACCACATGTGCCGCTCGAGGTCGCCGGGGATCTCGGGGTCCACCGTCACGCGTACCCGCGGCAGCAGCGCGCGGATCGCAGGATCCTGCACCTTCTCGTCGCTGAAGGTCTGGATGCCGAGGCGCTCCTCCACGAGGGCGGCGGCCGCCGCGAACTCGCCCGAGAACTTCGCCTCCAGTCCGGTGCGCGGATTGGAGTGGATGAGGATGTGTGGCACCGCGGCGTTCACGCCCACCGAGACCTCGGCGATGTCGCCCGCCCGGAGGGCATGACGCTGCCGCAGCTCGCGCGCGCTGTCGATGATGGAGTGGGTGCACGCGCACGAGGGATACGGCTTCACCGCCACGCCGGTGGTGAGGATCTTCCACGGGCCGCCGAGGGTGGCGAGACGCTCCGGCTTGAGGCTGCCCGCCCCCAGCACGTTCAGGAAGCCCTGCGGCCCTTCCAGCGCCTGCTCGGACGCCGTCCAGCCCTCGCGCGCGAGCAGAGCGGCGAGGATGCCGCTGCGCGCAGCGTGCCCCGCGTGGAACGGCTTGGTCATGGTGCCGAAGTTCTCCTTGAGGCCGGAGGACTGCGACGCCGCCACCGCGAGGGCCATACGCGTCTGCGCCGCATCGAGGCCCAGGAGCCGGGCCGCCGCGGCCGCGGCGCCGAGCGTGCCGAGCGTACAGGTGGCGTGCCAGCCGTGATGGTAGTGCGCGGGGTTCAGCACCTCCGCGAGCGTGGTCTCCACCTCGAAGCCCAGCAGGAAGGCGTGGAGCAGGGCGCGGCCATCGGCGAGGGCCAGCTCGCCCGCGGCGAGGCCGGCGGCGAGCACGGGGGCGGAGGGGTGCCCCATCATGCCGAAGTTGGTGTCGTCGAAGTCGAGGGCGTGCGCGGCGGTGCCGTTGGCGAGCGCCGCCCACGTCGCCCCCGTGCGGAGGCCGCCCGCGCCGACGACGGTGGCGAGCGGCGCGCCGCCCTCGGCTTCGGCCACCCGCCGCACGAGCCGCGCGGGCTCCTCCACCGCGCCGGCGAGCATCACGCCCAGGGTGTCCAGGATGGCCCGGCGCGCGGCGTCCACCGCCTCCGCCGGACATTCCTCGAAGCGGCTCTTCACCACGAACTCGGCGATGGCGGCGGTGGCGCGGACGTCGGGCATGGCGGGACTCCTCCTCGGATGGCGTGCGCCGAGCGTAGCCCGGCCCCCGGCCGAGGTCAATCCATCTCGAGGGAGACAGCGTAGAGCGTCGCCGCGATGCGGACCGCGTCGTTCACGTGCTCGGGCGTGAGCCCGGCGTCGGTGACCGCCTTCTCGTGGGTCGCGCACGCACATCTCGGGCACGGCGTCGCGCAGCCGCGGGTCACGGGCGGCGATGGCCGAGGCCACCGCCACCCCAACCGCTGAGGCTCGGAGAGCGCGCCGTCCTTGAGCACGAACTGGATGTTGAGCCGGATGTCCCTGGCCGCGTCCGGCAGCGCGGTACGGCGTCTCCAGCGCCTCCATGATCAGGCGGCCTGAAGCGTGGGCTCGCCTTTCTGCCAGTTGCAGGGGCAAAGCTCGTCAGTCTGCAGCGCGTCGAGCACGCGCAGCACCTCGTCGACGTTGCGGCCGACCGAGAGGTCGTTGGCGCTGGCGAAGCGGATCACGCCCTCGGGATCGACGATGTAGGTCACGCGGAGCGGCACGCCCTCCGTCTTGTGGAGAATGCCGAGCGCGGTCGAAAGCGCGCGCCGGGTGTCGGCGAGCATGGGGAAGGGCAGGGACTTGAGATCCGGATGGTCGCGGCGCCACGCCAGGTGGACGAAGTGCGTGTCGGTGCTCATCCCGAGCACCTGCGCGTCGCGATCGGCGAAATCGGCGCTCTTCTTGCCAAACTCCGCGATCTCGGTGGGACAGACGAAGGTGAAGTCCATGGGCCACGCGAAGAGCACCAGCCACTTGCCCGGATAGCTCCGGTTGGTGATGGGGGCGAACTCGTGCCCCTTGTCGAGGCTCACGACGGCCTGAAGGGCGAAGTCGGGGAGGCGATCTCCGACGGTCAGCATCTATGGCTCCTTTGGGTATGGGATTGTGTGTCGAGCGGCCGAGCGTTCTGGGCGTCCAGCCACTCCTTCCGATCCGGGCGGCAAGGCCCGGGATTCCGCCTCGCGAAGATTTCTTAGGGCCACCTAAGAGGCCGCGAACCAGAGCCCCCGAAGCCCCGGGGTATGATCGGGCGATGCGCCGCCCGCCCCGCTTGCTACGCGCCGTCCTCCTCGCCGCCGCGTCGGTCCTCGCGCTGGCCGGCGCGCGCCCCGTCGCCGCGCAGCTCTTCTTCTCGAGCGAGCCGGACTCGCCCGCCCGCATCGGCCCGCTCATCGTGCGGGCCAGCGTGGCCCCCGGCCGCGACACCACCGACATCGACATCCTCTGGAGCGTGTCGCTGCCGCCGCGGGCGAGCCTCCCGCCCCAGCCGCTCTATCTCCTCTGGCCCGGCGAGGTCTCGGCCCCGGTGCCGGGAGGCAAGCCCGACCCGGCGCTGGCCAAGGCGGTGACCGATCTGGGCTTCGACGTGGTGGGCGAGGGGCGGCTGCCCCTCTACACGCAGAACCTGTCCGATCCGGACGCCGCGGCCAAGGCGCAGCCGGTGGAGGGCGGCGCGCCCTACGTGACGTTCGTGCAATACGGCGGCGCGCTGGGGCTCTCGCCGCCCGCGACGTGGATCCAGATCCCGGCGACGCCCCGGCTCGCCGATCCGAAATGGCTCATCGAGCTCCGGATGCAGAGCCACGCCCTCGTGAAGCCGCGCCAGGCGAGCTGGCTCGAGCGCGTGATCCAGGGTCAGCGTTATATGCTGACGATCAGCTTCAACGAGGTGCGGGACCGGCCGCTCTTCCCCATGTACTTCGCGCACCGGGACCGCGCCCTCCACCTCGCCGACGCGCCCGCGGAGCTGGTCATCCACTTCCCGCAGTCCGATCAGCTGAAGATCGACGACGTCTATCCGCGAACCACGATCCGGCGCCTCTCCGAGACGCTCGAGAGCACGGAGGTCGTCTCCCTGTTCCTCGACACCTCCGAGGGCATCTCGCCCCAGCACCTCTCGATCCAGTACGGCTACTTCTCGAAGCTACAGGGCGCCCTGCTGGTGATCGTGCCCATGCTCTTCCTGGCCCTGGGCTACGCGGTGGGTCCGGCGCTTGGCCGCGTGGGGGCGCACATTGCCTCCAGCCTCATCACGCATGTGTACCTGGGCGGCTGGAACCGCGCCCCTCGCGACCGGGTGAGCGGGACGCTGCTCGGCGACGACGTGATCGCGCGGATCGTGCCCGGCCGCACGACGCTGGACGAGGTGCTCGCCCTCGCGGGGCCCGACGCCGAGCGCAACGAGCGCCTCGCGCCCCAGCGTGGCCGCACGCTCGTCTATCGCGGCCGCCGCGTCCGGCCGCAGACGGGCCGCATCGTGGGGTGGTTCTCGACGGTGCGGCACTTCAATGTCGAGGAGCAGACGGTCACGATCGACTTCGACGGCGACATCGTCAAGAACATTCAGGCCGAAGTACGTCGCTCCCGCTCCCAGACCGGTTAGAGGGGTAACCGTCCAGCGAGAAGGGTCCGGATGCGAGGCGGCGCCCGAAGGCCGCCCCCGACGCGTACGCATCGTACGTTGAGGGGGGGCCGAGGGCGCCAACGAAGCAGATGGGCCCTTATTGCTCGACGGATGCGAAGCGGTTGGGGAACTGCTTCGTGATTGCCGCGGCGAGCGGATCGGCGATCTTGCCCATGTGGCCGGCGGCGGTACGAACGCTCTTCCAGGCCTTGGCCTGATCGCCGGCGGCCTGCACGTCGATGACCTCCTTGAGCGTCACCACGTGGTG
>DASTYT010000075.1 GCA_035764725.1 Candidatus Methylomirabilota bacterium
GACCTTGCCCGTGCGCAGCTCCTTGGCCTGGACCTGCAGGATGCCGTTGGCGTCGATGAGGAAGGTCACCTCGATCTTGGGCATCCCCGCCGGCATGGGCTCGATGCCACGCAGCTCGAAGCGGGCGAGCGAGCGGTTGTCCCGAGCCAGCTCTCGCTCGCCCTGCAGCACGTGAAGATCCACCACCGTCTGCCCGTCCACCGAGGTCGTGAACTGCTCCTTGGCCATGGTCGGGATGGTGGTGTTGCGCGCGATGAGGATGCTCACGATGCCGCCGAGGGTCTCGATGCCCAGGGAGAGCGGGGTGACGTCCAGGAGCAGCATGTCGGTGATGCCGCCGGCGAGGATCTGCGCCTGCACCGCCGCGCCGAGCGCCACCACCTCGTCGGGATTGAGCTGGCTGTGCGGGGTCTTGCCAAACAGCTCCTCCACGCGTCGCCGCACCAGCGGCACCCGCGTGGAGCCGCCCACGAGCACCACCTCGTCGACCTGCTCGCGCGAGAGGCCCGCGTCCTTCAGGGCCTGGCGGCACGGACCCAGCGTCGCCTCGACGAACGGGGCGATGCGCGTCTCGACGTCGGCGCGCGTGAGGTCCCGGCGATAGACGAAGTCGGCGAAGGGGATGGCGAGGTGGCTCCGCTCCTCGAACGACAGACGGCACTTGGCCGCCTCGGCGGCGAGGCGCAACTCCTGCCGGGCCTCGGGGTCGCGTGCGAGATCGGCGCCGTGGGCCGTCCGGATGTCCTCGAGCAGCCAGCTCACCAGGGCCTGGTCGAAGTCGTCGCCGCCCAGGTGGGTATTGCCGTTCGTGGCAAGCACCTCGAAGACGCCGTCCTTCACCCGCAGGATCGAGATGTCGAAGGTTCCGCCGCCCAGGTCGTAGACGGCGATCAGGCCCTCGGCACGGCGCTGAAGCCCGTAGGCGAGCGATGCCGCCGTAGGCTCGTTGACGATGCGGACCACGTCGAGCCCGGCGATGCGCCCTGCGTCCTTGGTAGCCTGCCGCTGGCTGTCGTTGAAGTACGCGGGCACGGTCACCACCGCCCGCTCGATCTTCTCGCCCAGCGCCGCCTCGGCGCGTTGTTTCAGCGCCCGCAGGACCTGAGCCGACACTTCCGGCGGGGTGACCTCCCGGTCGTCGATGCGGATGCGCACGATCTCGGCCGCGGGCACGACCTGGAACGGGAGCTGGCCCAGCTCGTCCTGTACGTCCTCGTAGCCCCGCCCCATGAGGCGCTTCACCGAGTAGACGGTCCGGGCGGGCTGGCGCGCGAGCTGCCGGCGCGCGGCGTCCCCCACGAGTACGCCCGCCGGCGTGTAAGCGACGATCGACGGCAGGAGCGCTCGCCCCTCCGCGTCCGGGATCACGCGCGGGACACCGTGCTGGTCGACGTAGGCGACCAGGCTGTTGGTCGTCCCGAGATCAATGCCGACGATGCGAGACATGCTGCGCTTGATCCTCTCCGAGCGCTTCGCTCAGGTCGTCGATGACGGTGCGGAGATAGGCGCGCGCGGCCAACCGCTCCTTGAACCACGTGAGGAGCGCCTGGCGGTCTCCGCCCGCATCCAGCGCGGCGTCCCACTCCGCCGCCCGGCCCACCAGCGCGTCTTCCTCCGCTTGCCGGCGCGCGGCCAGGCGCTCGCGCTCGCCGCGCAGGCGCTCGCGCGCCGGCCCGTCGAGCTCGCCCGCGCGGGCCTCCTCGAGGGCCTCCTGCACTTCCAGCATCTCTTCCAGCAGGTCCCGCGGGGCCTTGGGCCGGCCTGTCGCGCCCTCGCGCGTGTCCCGGCCTTCCTCCAGCGCGATCAGGTACTCGACGCGCGCGATGGGGTCGCGCAGCGCGCGGTACGCGCGGTTCACCAGCGCCGAGCGTGCCAGGGTCGCTGCCTGCGCCTCGTCGTCCGCCGCCTGGTGGAAGTCCGGGTGGTGGACACGGCTCAGCTCATAGAAGCGTCGGCGGAGGGCCTCGCCGTCCACCGTAAGCTTCCTGGGTAGTTCGAACACCGCGAAGTAGTCGTCCATCGTCTCTCGCTCACAAAATGCGAACGGGCCCGCCCGGGCCCGTCGTGCGCCGCGCCCCCGGGCCGGGACTAGGCCGAGAACGAGGTCCCACAGCCGCAGCTCGATTTGGCCTGCGGGTTGACGAAGGTGAAGCCGCCCTGCAGCCCCTCGGTCACGTAGTCGAGCGTGGTGCCGTTGAGATAGAGGTAGCTCTTGGTGTCCACCACCACCGTCACCCCGTCGAGCTCGAACTTCTTGTCGTGCTTTCCTACCTCGGTGTCGAACTCCAACGCGTAGGACAGCCCCGAGCAGCCTCCGCCCTTCACGCCCATGCGGAGGAACACTGGCTGCGATTGCTCCGCCATGAGCTTCTTGACCTGCTTCGACGCCTTCTCGGTCAGCGTCACTGCCATGAGAGTTCGCTCCTCCTCCGCCTGTTATTGCGACGCGCCCCGCTCCGCCACGGCTTCGCTCTTGCTCCACCTGTCCTTGTAGTCGGCAAGCGCGGCCTTGATGGCGTCCTCGGCGAGTACCGAGCAGTGGATCTTCACCGGGGGCAGCTTGAGCTCGTTGACGATGTCGGTGTTCTTGATCTTCGCCGCCTCGTCTACCGTGCGCCCCTTGAGCCACTCCGTGGCGAGGCTCGACGAGGCGATGGCGCTACCGCAGCCGAAGGTCTTGAACTTCGCGTCCTCGATGACCCCGGTCTCGACGTTCACCTTGATCTGGAGCTTCATGACGTCGCCGCACTCGGGCGCGCCCACGAGCCCCGTCCCCACCCCGGGAGTGTCCTTGGTGAAGGACCCCACGTTGCGGGGATTGTTGTAGTGATCGACGACCTTGTCGCTATAGGCCATGGTTCCCGAGCCTCCTCCCTATTCGGCCTTCCACTTGATGGTCTTGAGATCGACGCCTTCCTTGGCCAGCTCGTAGAGGGGTGACATCTCGCGGAGCCGCGTCACGACCTCCACCGTCCGCCGTCCCACGAAGTCGACCTCCTCCTCGGTGCTGAAGCGATGGAGGCCGAAGCGGATCGAGGAGTGGGCCAGCTCCGAGTCCACACCCAGTGCCGAGATCACGTAAGACGGCTCGAGGGTGGCGGAGGTGCACGCGGAGCCCGAGGACAGCGCCACTTCCTTGTTGAGCCCCATCAACACCGACTCGCCCTCCACGTAGGCGAACGAGATGTTGAGGTTGTGCGGCAGCCGCCGCTCCGGATGGCCATTGAGGTACGCCTCGTCCACCTTGGAGAGAATGGCGTCCTGCAGCCGGTCGCGTAGGCCGCCCAGGCGCCCCGACTCCTCGGGCATGACCTGCCGGCAGATCTCCGCCGCCGCGCCGAAGCCCACCGCCAGCGGTACCGGCACGGTACCCGACCGCATGCCCCGCTCGTGGCCTCCGCCGTCCATCATGGGGGCCAAGCGCACCCGCGGATTCTTCCGCCGCACGTAGAGCGCGCCCACGCCCTTCGGGCCGTAGAGCATGTGGGAGGTGCAGGAGAGAAGGTCGATACCCATCGCCTCCACGTCCACCGGGACCTTGCCCACCGCCTGGGTGGCGTCGGTGTGGAACACGATGCCCTTCTCCTTGGCGAGCTTGCCGATCGCCGCGGCGTCCTGCACGGTGCCGATCTCGTTGTTGGCGAGCATCACCGAGATCAGGATCGTCTTGTCCGTGAGGACGGCCCGCAGCGCCTCGGGATCCACCAGCCCATCCGCGCCGACGGGGACATAGGTCACCTCGAAGCCCTGACGCTCCAGCCGCTTGCATACGTCCAGCCCCGCCCGCTGCTCGATGACGGTGGTGACGATGTGATTACCCTTCTCGCGATACATCTCGGCCACGCCCTTGAGGCCGAGGTTGATCGACTCGGTGCCCCCGGATGTGAACACGAGCTCCTTGGGATCGCGCGCGCCGATGAGCCCGGCGATGGCGCCCCGGGCCCGGTCCACCGCGCCCTCCGCCTCCCAGCCGAACGGGTGATTGCGGCTGGCCGGATGACCGAACTTCTCGGTGAAGTACGGCAGCATCGCTTCCAGCACGCGCGGGTCCACCGGGGTGGTGGACTGGCTATCCATGAAGATGGGCAGCTTCAACGCCATGTGACCTCGTCTCCCTCTCGATCAGCTGGCCGTGGTCAGCGCGGACACCGGCACCACCGTGGTCTCCGGCGGAGCACCGGCCGACGCCAGCTCGGCCAGGGTCATGGAATCCAGCAGCGAGCTGATGCTCGCCTGAATCTTCTGCACGGGCAGCCGCAGGTTGCAGCGCGAGTACTGGGGACAGTGATCGTCGACCATGCAGCTCACGATCCGTACGGGTCCTTCCAGCGCCCGCACCACCTGTCCCACCGTGATCTGGATACGGGGGCGGGCCAGGACATAGCCGCCCTTGGGGCCGTTGTGCCCCACGATCAGCTTGCCCTTGGCCAGGCGCTGCAGGATCTTCGCCAGCAGCTCGGACGGAATGTTGAACTCCTCGGCGATGCGCTTCGCGCTCACCGCGGTGTCGTCCGGCTGGGCGGCGATGTAGTGGATCGCCATCAGACCGTAGTCCGCGCGCTTGGTGAACCGCAGCATCTCCGCTCCTGTCCCCCTAAGTCCGACCATTTATATCGGCGACCGTTCTAGTCGGAGTTTGCCCCCGTACGAGGGGAAAGTCAAGCATCGACCGGGGGTTGGGCGGGATGACTACCCCTGGGCCCAGGCGTCTCGGAGCCGGCTGGCGGCGGCCTCCGGCGGGGTGTCCGTCACGTAGATACCCCCCACCCGCTTGACCCGCTCGGGCCCCGGTATCACCCCGATATGCCAGTGATAATCGTCCGCCAGCGTGGCCCACTCCCCGGCCAAGACTTTGGCGCCTCGGTTCGGGGCGGTGTAGAGCGTCATCTCCACGGACGGGTCGGCGAGCGCGCGCGCCACCGTACTGAAGCAACCCGAGATCACCCTGGCGAGATCAGCCACCAGGTCGCCCGACAGGGCGTCCTCGTAAGCGGCGGCGTGCTGCCGGGGGAGGATCCAGAGCTCGAAGGGCGCTCGTCCGGCATAGGGCACCACCGCCAGGAAGCGGTCCGACTCGTGCACCACTCGTTCGGCGTCGGCCAGCTCCTGCCTGACGATGTCGCAGTAGATGCAACGGCGCTTGTATTGGTAGTACTCGCGGGCTTGGTCCAGCTTGTAGCGCACCTCGTCGAAGATGATCGGGATGGCCGTGATGCGCGAGTACGGGTGGGTGATGTGCGAGCCGGGGATGCGGTGGCGGCGCGTGAGGAGGAGATCGCGGATCGCGAGGTCACGCTTGAGATCGCGGATGCGCTCCCCGTACATCCAGAGCACCTGCTCCCATTGCGGGAGCGGCATGTCGCCCGGCGTCTCGTCGTGGCGTGGGCTCTCGATGATCAGCTCACTCGCCCCGCGCGGCGTGATCTTGTCGTAGAGGCCCACGCCCTCGCGGTCGAGGGGCAGCTCGATCCGGAAGTAGGGATCCGCCTCCGGAATGACCCGCACCGACCACCCGGGACTGTTGGCGGTCGAGCCGTCCTTGCGATACGACGCGATCTCCCTCGGAGTGAGGCGCTCGTTGCCGGGGCAAAATGGGCACTCGGACTGGGTCGCCCGCTCCGCGCCGGACGGACGAACGAGCACCCATTGACCGCGCGTGGGATCCTTGCGGAGGTCGCTCATGGCCGGGTCAACATAGAAAAGTCACTCCAGCAAGTCAACCGAATGCAAAGGACCTTCGTTGCGTGGCACATCGCTTGCGTCCTCGGAAGGAGGAGCGCGTGTATTCGGTCAGTGGCGATGGGTCTCCCGGTCGCCACGACCGGGTAAGGCTTATCCGATCTGCCGAGGCATGAGGTGTCGACCCCTGCAGACGGTTGCCCTCACCGCGAGATAGCCAGAGGCATGGATCTTGTACCGATCCCGTCCATGACCCCTACGCCCGCTCCACCCAGCGGCTTCATCAGCCCTCTGCGCCGGCACAAGCCACGCCAGGAGTCGGCGATCGCACGGCGCCGCTATCGTCGCGCGCTCGTCGCCCTTGCGCGCGCGGGTGTGCCGTACGTCGTGGGCGGCGCGTACGCCATGGAGCGGTACACCGGCATCGCGCGGTGGACGAAGGATCTCGACATCTTTATCCTGCCCAGCGACCTCGACGTCACCCTCGAGCGGCTGCGCGCGGCGGGCTTCAAGACCGAGGTCCCCTTCCCGCACTGGCTGGCCAAGGCGTACGCCGCGCGCGACTTCGTCGACCTCATCTTCGGCTCGGGAAACGGCATCGCGGAGGTGGACGAGGACTGGATGCGGTACGGCACGCCGGGCACGGTGCTGGGCGTGCCGGTGCGACTGTGCCCGCCCGAGGAGATGATCTGGTCGAAGGCCTATGTCGCCGAGCGCGAGCGGTACGACGGCGCCGACATCGCCCATCTGATCCGCGCCGGCCACGACGACCTCGACTGGGAGCGGCTGCTCCGCCGCTTCGGCGACCACTGGCGTCTGCTCCTGAGCCACCTCGTGCTGTTCGAGTTCGTGTATCCGAGCGAGCCGGCGCCGCGGGCG
>DASTYT010000076.1 GCA_035764725.1 Candidatus Methylomirabilota bacterium
GCGGGCGCAGGCGCAGGCGCGCTCGTCGAAGGGCTCGTGCTGGGGGCGGCCGGGGTGGGCTGCAGGGGGGCGGCCGGGGCCCTCGTCGAGGCTGTCGGTGCGGGAGCCGACGCGGCGGTCGTGGCCGGGCGTTTCGGGCAGCCCGTGACCAGCAGCATCAGGGCGAGGAGGGGCAGCAGGAGATACAAGGTATCCCGTCGTTGCGTCATGAAATCGAACCCTCCTTTGATGTCGCGGTTGACCCGGATGCTGCGCGCTATGGATCCTATCACGGAAGACGCGGCGACCATGCAGGACTTGCCGAGTCCGCGGGCGCATTCGCGATCGGCTGCTGCTCGGAGCCGTCGGGGAGCATCGTGAACACCTTGCTCCCGCGCACCCGGTTCGACTGGAAAGCGAGGTGACGCCCGCTCGGGGACCACGCCGCGCTCTCGTTGTCGCCGGGCCCGGTGGTGAGGCGTCGGAGCGCCGAGCCGTCAGGCCCTACCGCCCACAGATCGTGCGCGCCCTGGCGCGAGGTGAACACGATGGTGTCGCCCTTGGGCGACCAGCGCGGCTGCGTGTTGAAGCCGGACTGCGTGAGGCGGCGCAGATTGGCGCCTTCCGCGTCCATCACATAGATCTGGGCGCTGCCGCTCCGGTCGGACACGAACGCGATCTCGCGGCCGGTGGGCGACCACGCGGGCTCGGTGTCGATCGACGGATGCGTGGTGAGCCGGCGAAACGCGCCGCTCGCCAGTGTCAGCACGTAGATCTCAGGGTTGCCGTCTTTCGACAGCGTGAGCGCCACCTGCCGGCCGTCCGGGCTCCAGGCGGGCGAGGAATTGATCCCGAGGAAGCCGGCGAGGAGCTGCACGGGACGCCGCTCGAACGCGAAGAGCCGGTAGAGATACGGATAGCCGCGCATGTACGAGGTGAACGCGAGCGAGCGCGCGTCCGGGCTCCAGCGGGGCGAGATGTTGATGGACTGGTTCGCGGTGAGGGGGACCGGGGCCGCCCCGTCGTAGTCCATGGTGTAGATCTCCCTCGCGCTGCCCCGCAGGGCGACGAAGGCGATCTTGGTGTCGGCGTCACCCAGCTCCCCGGTGAACTGGAACACGACCTCGTCGGCGATCTTGTGGGCGAGGCGGCGCGGCTCCGACGGCACCACCGCAAACTTCTTGGTCGCGATCTGGCGCAGCTGCGGTGACGTGAGGTCGTAGAGCCGCATCTCGCCCTCGATCCGGTCCGGGCGCGGCGTGACCACCACGTGGAGCGCGGCGTGCGCGCCCGCGGCCGCCGCCTCCGTCCACGCCTTCTGCACCGCGTCCGGATTGCCCGCGGGCAGCGGGGGCTGGCCGCCCACCACGCTGAATAGCGTGGAGAACGTCAGGTCTTTGCCGGTCACCTCGGCGAGGGAGCGCGAGAGCCCGGCAGGGTCGGGCGCCCCCGTCACCGTGAAGTCGGGCATGAACAGATTGAGCTTCTTCGCGCCGCCGGCGATCACGTTGAGCAGCACGTCCGGCGCCTGCGAGCGGGCGGCGGGCGGCGGCACGAGCAGGAGGGCGGCGGCCGCAAGCAGCGCGGCAAAAGCGAAGGCGAGTCGGCGCGGCGTGCTCATCCGCGTCCCCTTTCCAGATCGAAGGAAAACATCACGCCCAGCGTCGGGCGGGTCCATTCCTTGGGCAGCGGCGGGAATGGCTTCGCTTCCATGATGGCGCGCAGCGCCGCCTGGTCGTAGAAGGCATTGCCCGAGCTCTTCTCGATGCGTGGGGTGGCGATGGAGCCGTCACGCTGGATCTCCACCACGACCAGCGGCTTCTGCGGGGGCTCGGCGATCTGTCCCTGCCGCTGCCAGGCCGCCTCGACCTTGGTGAGGACCTGCCGCAGATACCAGGCGTGCGGGAAGTCGGTCACGTCGAGCGTGCGCACGCCGGTGCCCGACGTCGAGCCGGTGGGCGTCCCCGCCGGCGGCGGGGGAGTCGGCCGTGCCTCGGTCGGCGTCTCGGCGGGCTTCGCGGCGGTGGTGACGGGCCGGCGCTCCGTCGGCGGGGCCAGCGGCGGCAGCTCCTTTTCCCCCGGACGGGGCATCGCCGCGGGGCGGGGAGGCAGCCGCGAGCTCGGCAGCGAGGCGTCGGGCAGGCTCGGGGGCGCCTTCGGCGGATCGGGCATGCGCGCCTCGCGCGGCTCCGGCAGCACCGGCGCGGCCGGCTTGGTGGGAGCGGGCGTGGCGGGGCGCGGCGGCAAGGGCGTCGGCGCCGGCGGGGCGGTCGGAGAGCCCACCGCGGCAATCGTCGGCACGAGGTTCACCACGTAGACCTTCTGGGTGTTGAAGCCGCCCCAGAGGATCGCAAGCCCGAGAGCGGCCGCAGCGGTGCCATGCGCGATCGCCGACACGGTGAGCGCCGCCATCGGCAGGCGCCGGCGGCGTAGTGCGGGACCGAGGCGGCCGAGCATGGGCCCCACGGTGAGGCTCGCGGCGTTCAGCGTTCCCTCGCCGGCTCCGTGACCATCCCCAGCTTCTCGACGCCGGCGCGGCGGATCCGGTCCATTGTCTCGACGACGAAGCCGTACTGGAGCCCCTGATCGGCCTTGAGATAGATCGTCTTGTCCGATCGATCCTTGATCGCATCGCGCAAGCGCGGCTCGAGGCTCGCCACCGGCACCGGCTTGTCGTTGAGGTAGATGGTCTGCTCCTTGGTGAGCGTGAGCACGAGCCGCTCTTCAACCGAGGTGGGCTTGGCCGAGCTCTTGGGCAGTGCCACGTCGATGCCCCGGTGCATGAGGGGGGCGGTCAGCATGAAGATGAGCAGAAGCACGAGGATGACGTCCACGAGCGGGATGATGTTGATCTCGGACAGGCTGGTGCCAATCCGCGCGCGGCTCCCCGTGCCCTCGGCCGACTCGAGCCTAAACGCCATCTTTTGCGCTCGCCGCCGGCTTGGGGGCCGGGCGCGAGAGGACGTTGAGGAAGTCCAGGGAGAAGCCGTCCATCTCCGCCGCCCAGTGCTTCACGCGGTTCACGAAGAAGTTGTAGCCCATGACGGCGGGGATGGCCGCGCCGAGACCGGCGGCGGTCGCGATCAATGCCTCCGAGATACCGGGCGCCACGACCGCGAGGCTGGCCGACCCCTGCTGGCCGATGCCGTGGAACGCGCTCATCACGCCCCACACCGTGCCGAACAGGCCGATGAAGGGCGCCGCGCTCGCGGTGGTGGCCAGGAAGGGCAAATAGCGCTCCATCCGGGCGATCTCGACGGAGGCGCTGCGCCGCATCGCGCGATTGACCGCGTCGAGACGGTCGGTTGTGAGCCCATCCTCCGCCTGGGCGAGGGCATGCTCCAGCATCTCGCCGCCGGTCACGCCGCCCCCCGCCTCCTGACAGCCCGAGATGTAGAGCTGGGCGAGGGGGCTGTCACGGTGCTTCCGCGCCGCGATGAACACCGAAGCCAGGTGCCGGCCCTCGCGGAAATCACGGAGAAAGGTCATGGACTCGCGGCGAATCTTCCGGAACTCCCACCACTTCTCGACGATGAGCGCCCAGCAGACCACGGAGAACAGGCCCAGGAGGAGCAGGACGAACTTCGCGACGGGCCCTGCGTTGAGAACGAGCTCCATCACGCTCGAGTTGAGGCTGCCGTTTCCTGGCACTCAGGGCTCCTTTGTAGGCGATCTACCAGAGGAAAACACTCGATTTGATGATACAGAACGCTCGCAAAGCGTGTCAATTAATCGTATAACTACAGCGCCATGTTCCGCTCTCCGGGGCCGATCGCGTTCCAGCTCGGGCCCCTCAGCGTACGCTGGTACGGCATTCTCATGGCCCTCGCGATGGCGCTGGGGCTCTGGCTCGCCTATCGGGACGCCCACCGCCGCGGCCTCGACCCCGAGAGCTTCCTCAAGGCCGGCGAGCTGAGTCTCCTCGGCGCGCTCGTGGGGGCGCGCCTCTACTACGTGCTCTTCAATCTGGACTACTACTCACAGTTCCCGCGGAAGATTCTCGCGGTCTGGGAAGGCGGCCTCGCCATCCACGGCGGCATCCTCGGCGGCCTGATCGTCGGCGGCGGTTATGCGCTGCGGCGGCGACTGCCCCTCCTGAAGTTCATGGACGTCGCGGCGCCGAGCTTGATCCTCGGCCAGGCCATCGGCCGCTGGGGCAACTTCTTCAACGAGGAAGCCTTCGGCACGCCCACGACGCTGCCGTGGAAGCTCTACATCTCGCCCTCGCATCGTCCGCTGCTCTACGCCCAGAGCGACTTCTTCCATCCGGCGTTCCTCTACGAATCGCTGTGGGACCTGGGGGTCTTTCTCGTGCTCGTTCTCTTTCTGCGGCGACGGCTCGAGCGGGCGCCGGGGGCACTCTTCCTCGCCTATCTGGGGCTCTACTCGGCGGGTCGCTTCATCACGGAGGGCATTCGCACCGATCCGCTCATGCTGGGTCCCCTGCGGGTGGCCCAGCTGGTGAGCCTGCTCGGTGTCGCCATGGCGGTGGTTGCGGTCCCGCTCATGCTCCGCCGCACCCGCCCCACGCCCACCTGACGGTCCGGCGGTGCACTTCGCGTTCCTCGGCACTTCGGGGGCCGTGCCCTCGCTCGGCCGCGACAACACCTCGATCGTCTTCGTGAGTGAGGGCGGGGCGGTGCTGCTGGACTGCGGCGGGAGCCCCATCCAAAAGCTCTTGCTGGCCGCCGTCGATCCCATGGCGCTGGACCGGGTCATCATTACCCACTTGCACGTGGACCATTGCTATGGGCTGCCGTCACTGATCCGGAACCTCAGCCTGCTCGGCCGCCGTGCGCCGCTACGCATCGCGTGCCGCGAGGAGCATGCCGAGCCCATTCGCACCCTCCTCGGCGTGTTCCGGCTGCTCGGGCGCGCCGATTCGTTCCCCATCGAGATCGAGCCCGTCTCGGCCATCGAGCGCGCGGCCGTCGGGGTGACCGGCCCCTTCACGATCACGACGTCGCCCAACGCCCATGGCGCCATGCCCAACCTTGCGGTGCGCATCGACGCCGCGGGCGGACCCTCGGTCGTGTACTCCTCCGATACCGAACCCTGCGCGGCGGTGGCCGACCTGGCGCGCCATGCCGACACCCTGATCCACGACGCGACGTTCGCGGAGGGCGAGGCCCGGCACGGCGTCCATTCGACGGCGGCGCAGGCGGGTGAGGTCGCGGCCCGAGCCGGGGTTCGGCGCCTGATCCTTGCCCACATCGGCTTCCCTCACCACGAGGCGCTCGCCGAGCTGGCCACCGAGGCCCGCGGCCGCTTCGACGGCGAGGTGGAGGTCGCGGAGGAGTTCGTGCCCTATCCGCTATGACCGTCTACGAGAGCCGTGACGGGCGGAGCCGGCTGCTGCGGGCCGATGCGCGCCGCCTGTCGGGCGTCGGGCCGGGCGAGGTGGGGGTGATCGTGACCTCGCCGCCCTATCTCGTGAAGGGGCGTGGGCTCACGTCCGCCGAGCGCTACGCCCGCCGGCTCGCCGTGGACTTCGGTCGCGAGTGGAAGCGGGTACTGAGGCCCGACGGCGATTGCTGGTTGGTGCTGGGCGATCGCCACGACGGCCGGGAGTGGATGGGGATCGACGGCCTGCTCACGCGCTGGATGCGCCGCACCGGCTGGACGCTGCAGGCCAAGGGCTGCTGGGCGCAGATCGGCTCCCGCGAACGCTGGGACCACCGCATCAACCATGTGCTCCGCTTCCGCAAGATGGGCGCGCACCCCGTCCGCCCGCGCTCCACCACGCTGGCCTGGATGCTGCCGTTGCCGCGCTCGCACACGGACAGCCGGTGGGACGCCACGCCGAAGGCGGTGATCCGGAGGGTACTGGCCGTGAGCGCCCGGCGCGGCGCGGTCCTCGACCCCTTCATCGGAGCAGGGACGGTGGCGCTGGTGGCGGAGCGGCTGGGACGGCCGTGGATCGGGGTCGAGCGCGATCCTCACATGGCCGCGCTGGTGGCGCGGCGGCTGCGAATGCGCCGGGTCAGGAGATCCGCTCGCGCATCTTTCGGACGAGATCCTCGTAGGAAGACCTCGTCAGGAAGCCGTCGAACTGCGAGCGGTAGCTCGAGGTCACGCTCACGTCGTCGATGACCACGTCGTAGATCAGCCAGCGGTCACCCTGCGCGACGAGGCGGTAGTCGATGGCGACCTCCGCCCCGGGGGCGAGCACGCGCATCCGCACCGTCGCCAGGTCGCCGTTCACCGACTCGCCCGTGAAGACGATCTTCTCGCCGCGGTAGCGCTCGATCTTCGCCATGAAGGCGCGCTCGACCAGCTCGCGGAACAGGGCGGCGAACTCGGCCCGCTCGGCCTCGGTCCGCGCCTCCCAGTGGCGCCCCAGCGTCCGGCGCGCCATCTCGGCCCAGTCGAACAGCGGGCCCGTGATCTCGCGCACCGCCTGGCGACGCTCGGTGACCTTGGCGCTGGGCTTGAGCACCGGATCCTCGAGCGCCTGGATCACGCGCTCGATCTCTGGCCGCAGCCGGTCGGTGACGGAATCGGCGGAGACGTGGGCGGCCCCCCAGAGGGCCATGAGGACCAGCGCGAGCGCGACGAGCATTCGCATCGGTGACATGGGAACCGCTGAGTGCAAGCGATATGCCCTCCCTTCGGGACGCGGCGCGACGGTGATCCTCGCGCGCTAACGCCGCACGTCGAAAGGCATTGACCGAGCGGGGCGGATCGGGCTCGCCGCGATGCGCGACGGCCGGGTGTCATTTCTGCTCGAGCGACCGCCCAGAGTTGTCAACCGGCTGTCAGACCAAGACCGCAGGTTCTGCGGGGCACCCGTCCGCCGGACGCCCTCAATGGACGCCGAAGCGCCGGTCGATCTCGGCGGCGATCTCCTCGAGGCGGTGGCGCAGGGTGTGCTCGCCCAGCGCCCGCTTGAGGGCGTTCTGGCCGATCTCGCGCGCCTCATCGGGATGGGCGAGGTAGTAGTCGAGGTGTCGGCGCAGCTCGTGGGGGTCGCGGTAGGTCACGACCTCGTGGCCGGGCGTGAAGAGCGCCGGGAGCTCGTCCTTGTGATCCACGACCTGGCAGGCGCCCGCCGCCGCCAGCTCGAAGGCCCGCGTGTTCACCCCCACGATGTCGTTCATGGGGTGATGGTGGTTCAGCGACAGGGTGGCGCCGGAGTAGATCGCGAGTTTCGCGTGCCCCCACACCGGCCCGCCCGCCACGAGCGCGCGTACCTCGGGGGCCGTCGCGCGGTCCCAGCCCGCGCCCCAGAGCCGCACGGGATAGCCGGCTAGCTCCCGCACGAATCGCTCGCGATAGGGGTAACGGCTGCCGACGAAGGCGACGATGCCGGTGAGCGCGCGCGCCTCCGCCGGCGTGGGTGTGACCGGGTGGTGCATCTCGGGCACGCAGTAGAGCGGCAGGTAGTGGAGGTTGCGAAGCCCTACGCTCTCCAGCGAGCGCAGGGCGTAGCGCTCCTTGGTGAGAAAGAGATCGTAGGCCTCGATGGACTCGAACGGGATCATCCAGAGGGGATTGTCGGGGAAGAGGTTCACGAAGAGGGTATCCACGCGCGCCTTGACCCGCCGGATCACGCCGGGCGTGATCGGCCCGCCCTTGACGACCAGCACCACCGCGGGCCGCCAGTCGAGGCAGGCGCGCTCGAGCCGGCGCAAGATCCACAGCTGATACGCCGCCTTGGTGCCGCGGTTCTTGTAGAGCGGATTGTCGCGACGGTAGGCGAACGTCCGCACCTCGTGGCCGAGCGCGCGCAGCTCGTCCCGCATGTCCATGCCCATGTGCTCGGCACGCTCGAAGGGCAGCACGATCAGCCAGCGCATCGGGGCGAGGGTATCACAATCGGCATTGACAGGCGCCGCACCGGAGACCGACAATGTGCCCATCTTTCACATGGTTACGAGCGCTCTCCGCCGGCACTGGCCTCCGATTCTGCTCTTCGTCGGGCTTCTCGTCGCCTGGCAGCTCGCGGTGTCCGTTTTGAGGATCCGCGAGTACCTCCTCCCGAGCCCGTGGGCGGTGCTGCGGGCGGTCGTGGACTTTCGCATCCCGTGGTGGACCCACCTGTGGGTGACGAGCGCCGAGATCGTCGGCGCGTTCCTGCTCGCCGGCGTAGTCGGCGTGCTCCTCGGCACCGCGATCGCGTGGTCCCCGGCGGCGTCCTCCGCGCTCGTCCCGTTCCTCGTGTTCGTGAACACCCTGCCGAAGGTGGCGGTGGCCCCGCTGTTCCTGCTCTGGCTCGGATACGGCATCCTCCCCAACATGCTGATCGGCGCCCTCATCGGCTTCTTCCCGGTCGTCATCAACACCGCGGTGGGCCTGACGGAGGTGGATCCCGAGATGCTCGATCTGGGCCGCGTGTTCGGCGCGCCCAAGTGGAAGGTGTTCTGGACCATCCGCATCCCGAACGCGTTTCCCTACATCCTGAGCGCGCTCAAGATCACCGCCACTGCGGCAGTGGTGGGCGCCATCGTGGGCGAGTTCGTCGCCTCGCAGTACGGCCTCGGCAGCGTCATCGTGGTGACCCAGACCAATCTCAACACGCCGGTGGCCTTCGCCGCCCTGGTGTGGATCTCGATCGTCGGCCTCGTGCTGTACGGCGCCGTCGGCCTCGCCGCGCGCTGGCTCGCCCCGTGGGCCGAGACAGGACACGCGTCCTGACCCGATCCCGCTCGTCATCTCCCAGGAGGAGGAGCCCATGATCCGCCCGATGCTCGCCGTCGTCGTCGCCCTCGGCCTAACCGCGCCCGCGCAGGCGCAGGCCCCGCAGAAGGTCGTGTTCGCGCTGAACTGGTTCGCGGTGGGTGATCACGCCGCCTATTGGGTGGCGCTCGACAAGGGCTACTACAAGGACAAGGGGCTCGAGGTCGAGCTCCAGAACTCCAAGGGCTCGGGCGACTCCATCGCCAAGGTGGACACGGGGCGCGCGGACATCGGCCTCGCGGATGCCGCGGTGGTCATTCCGCTCGTGGCCAAGGGCGCCAAGGTCAAGGTGGTGGGCGCGGTGTTCGACAACACGCCGCTCAACATCTGGACGCGCAAGGACACCGGCATCACCAAGCCCAAGGACCTTGAAGGTAAAACGCTGGCTGCTCCGCCGGGTGACGGCCAGCGCCAGCTCTTCCCCGCCTTCGCGCGCATCAACGGCATCGACGAGAGCAAGGTGAAGTGGGTGAACATCGAGCCCGCCGCCAAGTTCGTGGCGCTGTCGGAGAAGCGTGCGGACGCCGTGCCCGACTACACCACCGGCCAGCCGTTCTGGGAGAAGGCGGTGGGCAAGGAGAACCTCGTCCGGATGCCGTGGTACCAGCACGGGTTCGACACGTATTCCATGTCCATCATGGCGAGCGAGAAGACGATGAACGAGCGGCCCAAGGTGCTCAAGGACTTCCTCGAGGCCTCGTATCGCGGCTGGCGCGACGTGATGGAGAATCCCAAGGCCGCGCTGGAGATCTTCAAGAAGCGCGTGCCCGAGATCGACCTCGCCCTCATCGAGCCCAACATGATGCTGGGCCTCGAGCTGATGCGGACCGATCGCTATGCCCAGAACGGGATCGGCTGGATGGACCGCGCCAAGATGTGCCGGACGGTCGAGCTGATCAACACGTACATGGACGTGCCCCGCAAGGTCGGCTGCGACGAGGTCTTCACGAACTCGTTCCTCACCAAGATCGAGCCGCCGAAGAGCATGCGGTAAGGGGGCCGGAGCCGGCCGCGCGACTCGCGCCGTGCTGATCGAGCTCGAGGGCGTGGGCATGACCTACGCCTCGGCGAGCGGGCCCGTGGAGGCCCTGCGGGCGATCACGTTCGGTGTGGGCCGCGGCGAGCTGGTGGCGCTCGTGGGGCCCTCCGGCTGCGGCAAGTCCACGCTGCTCCGGGTGGTGGCGGGGCTCCGGCCGCCCAGCCTGGGCCGCGCGCGCGTCGACGGTCAGGACGTCCTGACGCCGCTGCCCGCGATCGGCATGGTCTTCCAGGCCCCGGTGCTCCTTCGCTGGCGGCGCCTGCTCGACAACGTGCTGTTGCCCGTCGAGCTCGCGGGCCGGCGCCCGGCGGACTATCGGGCGCGGGCCCTCGAGCTCCTGCGGACGACGGGCCTCGCCGAGTTCGCCGACAAGTATCCGCGCGAGCTCTCCGGCGGCATGCAGCAGCGGGCGGCTCTGTGTCGCGCGCTGATGCTGGATCCGCCGATCCTCCTGATGGACGAGCCCTTCGGCGCGCTCGACGCCATGACCCGGGACGAGATGAACCTGGAGCTCCTGCGCGTGTGGGGCGAGACGGCGGCGCCGGCCGCGCGGCGCAAGACCGTGGTCTTCGTCACGCACTCGATTCCGGAGGCGGTGTTCCTCGCCGATCGCGTGGTGGTGATGACGCCGCGCCCCGGCCGCGTGGCGCGAGTCTTCGACGTGCCGCTGCCGCGTCCCCGCGCCATGGCCCAGCGCGCCGATCCCGCCTTCGGGCGGCTCGCGCTGGAGATCTACGACACCTTGAACGCCCGGCCCTCCGGCCCGGGCGTGCTCGCCTGAGGCTCGCCATGACGACGACCCGCGATCTCGCGTTCACGCCCGCCGTGGCGCTCGCGCGCCTCTACCGGCGGCGCGCCGTCTCGCCCCTCGAGGTGGTCCAGGCGGCGCTGGCACGCATCGACGCCCTCAATCCGGGGGTGAACGCTTTCGTCACCCTGGTCCGTGAGGAGGCGCTCCGCGAGGCGCGCCGGGCCACCGCGGCCATGCGGCGGGGCCGGGCCCTGCCGCCCCTCTTCGGGGTGCCGGTGGGCATCAAGGACGTGACGCCGACCAAGGGCGTCCTCACCACGTACGGCTCGACCCTCTTCAAGGATCACGTGCCGGACGTCGACGCCCTCGTGGTGGAGCGACTCCGGGCGGCGGGGGCCATCGTGCTCGGCAAGACCAACACCCCCGAGTTCGCCTTCGGTCCCAACACGGTGAACGCGGTGTTCGGCGCCACGCGCAACCCGTGGAACCTCGCACGCACCGCCGGCGGCTCGAGCGGTGGCTCGGCGGCGGCCCTGGCCACCGGTATGTGCCCGATCGCGGAAGGCACTGATCTCGGCGGGTCCTTGAGGGGGCCGGCGGCCCATTGCGGGGTGGTGGGCTTCCGGACCACGCCGGGACTGATCCCGCGGCATCCCTCCGTGCTCGCCTGGGACACGTACTCCGTCGAGGGGCCGATGGCGCGCACCGTGGCCGACGCCGCGCTGATGCTCTCGGTGATGGCGGGCCCTGACGCACGCTCGCCGATCTCGTACGAGGTCGACACGCGCGCGCTGAGGACCGCGGCGCAGACGCCATCGGTGAAGGGCTGGCGTATCGCGTGGACGGCGGACCTGGGCGGGCTGGTCACCGTGCATCGCGAGGTGTCCGCGGTGTTCGAGGGGGCGGTGCGCGCGTTCGGCGCCGCGGGTGCGCGCGTGGAGCCTGCGTGCCCGGACATGAGCGAGGTGCCGGAGATCGTGCGCCTCTCGCGCGGCTTCCTGATGGTCGCGCGCCATGGGGACAAGCTGCCGCGCCACCGGGACGTCCTGCAGGCGGGGCTGGTCGAGAACACGGAGCAGGGCCTGGCGCTCACCGCGGCCGACGTGGCGCGCGGGGAGCTCTTGCGCACCACGCTCTGGCACCGCGTCCGGGCGTTCCTCGAGGGGCGGGACGTGTGGATCACGCCGACCACCGCCACGCCGCCGTTCCCGCTCGAGGAGCCAGTGCTCGGGCGCTCGTTCCTCACCTACGCTTTCTCGGTGCTGGGCCTGCCCGCGATCTCGATTCCCGCAGGCTTCACCTCCGACGGCCTGCCCATCGGGCTTCAGATCGTCGGCCGGCGGGGCGCGGAGCCCACCGTCCTCCGGGCGGCGGCGGCGTTCGAAGCGGTCCGCCCATGGGCGCTCCGAGTTCCCCCGGGGGTATCCCGGCCCTCGCCCTGATTCGCCGGGCTCCCCGGTCCCCTTCAGCGCTCGCTCGTGGCGAGCTCCTTCAAGGCGGCGAGGATGGCCCCCTCAGGCCGCGCCAGCTCTTCCAGGATGGAGAAGTGCTCATGGTTCGCCAGGGGCAGATAGCGGCCGGGCAGCCCTCGCTTTGTCCACGCCTCGGCGTACTCGGCCGACTGGCGGATCAGCTCGGGGAGCTCACCGAGCCCTACCGTGACGACGAGCGGCGCCGCGCGCGGCGGCAGGTGGAGAAGCGGACTGTTCCGTGCGGCCTCGGCGGGGTCGAGCCGCAGCTTGTCATTGAGGTAGCAGAGGCGGATCGGCTCGAGGTCGAAGAGGCCACTGATGGCGACACCGCCGGCCACGCGCGCGTCCTCCATGGCCATCGCCGTGAGATGGCCGCCAGCGGAGTGACCGGCCACGAACACGCGTTGCGGATCGCCCCCGTGCTCCTTCGCGTGTTCGATCACCCATGCCACCGCCGCCCGGATCTCCGCGACGATCGCATCGAGCCGCGCCGCCGGCGCCAGCGTGTACTCCACGAGGGCGAGGTTCCAGCCCGCGGGTAACAGGCCCTCGCCCAGACAGGCGTAGGGCTCCTTGTCGTTGGCCTGCCAGTAGCCGCCGTGGATGTAGACGACGGTCGGTGCGCCCGCGGCGCCGGAGGGGAAGATGTCGAGACGCTGGCGCGTCCCCGCGCCGTAGCGGAGGTCGAGGCGGCCGCGGTTTCGCGCGCGGAAGGCGTCCGACCGCGCTGTCCAGCCTTCGACGTACTGATCGCGCCGCGCCTGGCCTACGGCTTCCGTGTTGTTGTAGGCGGCGTCCAGCGCCTTCCGGTCGAACTGGCGATAGAGCATGGTCGTCACCTCATGCGCTCGGGGCCGCCGCGGGGGCGAGGGTCTTGGCGTACTTTTCGTCGCGATACTCGCCGGAGAGCACCGGCGTGTGCCGCGCGCGTCCCTGCGAGGGCAGGCACTCGATGAGCGCGTCGTAGTTCGGGTGGTTGAAGAACGCGATGGACAACCGAGCGGTTTGCGCCGCCTCGGGCGGGGGATTGACGACCCGGTGAAGATTCGACAGCCAGCGGTCGTTCGTCCACCGCATGAGGAGATCGCCGATGTTCACCACGAAGGTCGTCGGCGTGGTGGCGACGTCCACCCACGCGCCGTCCCGCCGCCGCACCTGAAGCCCGCCCGCCACGTCCTCGCCGCTCAGGATCGTGAAGCCGCCGTAGTCGGTGTGCGCGCTCGCCCGCAGCTGGCCGGGCCGCGGCGGCGTCGCCTGCGCGGGGTAGTAGTTGAGCCGCATGGTGCCGATGGAGCGATCCACCTTGTCGTCGAAGAACCGCTCGGGCACGTCCAGGGCGAGGGCGGCCAACCGCATGAGCTCGACGATGAGCGCGCTCATGGCCCGGTAGTACGTGGACGCGGCCTCGGCGAAGCCCGCGGGCGCCGCCGGCCAGAGATTCGGCAGGAAGTGCCGTCGGCCGAGTGCGTCCGTGTAGTAGGACTCGTCGCGCACGTCCACCGGGCCCACGTGGAAGAACTCCTTGAGATCGGGCGGGGCCTCGGTGTCGTTGGCGGCGGCGAGGCTCTCGCCCCCGACCTGGTGATAGCCGCGGTTGGTCCCGGCCACCGGGTGTCGGGCCGCCTGCTTGTCCCCCAGGGGGCGGGCGAAGAAATCGTGCGCCTTGCCCCGGAGCGCCTCGACGGCGGCGTCGGCCACCCCGTGGCCGCGGATGGCGAAGAAGCCGATCTCACGGCACGCCTCGTCGATGGCGGCCGCGGTGGCGCGGCGCGCGGCCGCGTCGCCCGCGCGGGCGGGGGCGAGGTCGATCACGGGGACGGCGCGGAGCTCAGGCATGGGAGCGGCCCTTCACAGCGTGGAGAACACGGACCCGCCGTCGACGATCAGGGTCTGGCCGCTCATGAAGGCGCTCTCGTCGGAGGCGAGGAACAACACCGCGCCCTCCACGTCGTCCGGGAAGGCGTCGCGCTTGAGGGAGCGCGCGCGCATCATGGCGTCCGCCTGGAAGGCGGTGATGGCCGGATTGGCCTGGACGGAGTCGCTCAGGATGAGGCCGGGGGCCACCGCGTTGACGGCGATGCCGCTGCCCCCCAGCTCACGGGCGAGCGCGCGCGTCATCGCCACCACCGCGCCCTTGGAGGTGACGTAGTGCAGGAGCATGGCCGTGCCCTTGGCCACGATGGCGGAGGCGACATTGACGATGCGTCCACCGCCCTGGGTGCGCATGATCGGGGTGACCGCCCGCACCGCATTCCACACGCCGCGCACGTTCACCGCCATCACGCGGTCCCACTCCGCCTCGGGGATCTCGTCGAAGGGCCGGGGCGTCAGCGTGGCGAACAACGCCGCGTTGTTCACCAGCACGTCGAGACGATGGAAGCGCGTCATGGTGTCCTGCGCGAGCGCGCGCATCGCGGCGGCGTCGGTCACGTCGACACGCCGCGCCAGCACGCGCTCCGGCACCCCCAGCCTGGCCGCTGCTGGCGCCGGATCCACCACGTCGCTGATCACGACGCGCGCGCCCTCGGCGAGGAAGCGCCGCGCGTAGGCGAGGCCGAGGCCCGCGGCGGCGCCGGTGACGATCGCGACCTTCCCCTCGAGCCGCATCGGTGTCATCCCTCCTGGCGAAAGCGCACGGCGAAGAGCGGGTCGGCCAGCGCCGCGGTAGCCACGAGGGCCGCCGCGGCGCCCGACTCGAGGGCGACTCGGGCGCGCGCGGTGGTGGTGAGGCCACCGACGGCGAGGATGCGGCGGTCCCACGCTCCCGCCTTGCGCCAGGCGATCAGCTCCTCGATCTGCACGCGGCAAGGCTCGTAGAGGTCGGCTCCGCCGACTTCCGCGGTCTCCCGCCCGGGGCCGGAGAAGGCCGGCTTCCCCTCCGGCGTCACGACCCGGCGGGGCAGCCCGCCGACCAGCACGAAGCCGTCCAGCCAGGGGGCCAGGCGCGTGGCGAGCTCGTGGAGCGCGCGGGGCCCAGGCAGCGCGCCGAGCTTGGCGAGGAGCGGGCGGCCCCCGGTGGCCCGCCGCGCTCGCTCGACGATGTGGCCGGCGAGCTCCTTGTCTTCATAGACCATGGTGGCGCGCTCGCCCGCGCTATTCGGCGCGCCCAGATGGATCTCGACCACGTCGGCGCCCGCCTCGGCGGCCCAGCGGGCGCAGAGCGCGTAGTCGTGGGCCAACTGATCGCCGTCGCCCCCCGGCACCGCCGTCCCGGCCACGCTCACGACGAGGAGCTGATCGGCGCCGAGCTTGGCCCGGGCGCGCTTGACGTCGGCGCGCCACGCCTCGGGGGCCGGCGAGGGCAGGCCCATCGACACGGCAAGCGTCAGGCTCGCGGGATCGGCGCGGCGCGGCGGCCGCGCCACCGCCACCGACGGCTCCCCGAGGCGGCAGGGCAAGAGATTGGGCGGGGACGGTGCGGTCTGCGCGGAGGAGCGCACGGTCTTGTAGGTGAAGATTCCGTAACCCAGGCGTGCATAGGCCTCGATCCACTTCGAGCTGAGCAGCGGCCCGGCGGCGATCCCGATCGGCGAGAGGAGCGTGCGGTCGAACAGGCTGATGGGTGGCGCGGGACGCAGCTTGCGCGGGCGCGCCGGCAGCTTCGGCGGGTGGGCCGCGTTCCACGCGAAGGATCGGTTGGTGCGGTAGGCGGTCAGGCCGTGTCCTCCAGGGACGCGGACGTCCAGTCCTCCAGCGGGATCATCGCGGCGAGATCGGGCTCGAAGGCCACGCCGTAGCCGGGCACCGCGAGCGATCGCACGTCCAGACGGCCGCCGTCGATGCACAGGATGACCGCGCGCTCGTCGCCCGTGTAGAGGCCGGCATGGCGACGCGTCGCCTCCCGCCGTTCCGCCGCCGAGCAGTGTGCGAGGCCGCGCACGTAGTGGTGTCCGTTCCGCTCGACGTGGGTGATGCCGAGGGCCCGCACGGTGGCGAGATCCTGCTGCAGGGGCACCACGGGGACGTTCGTGAGGTCCTCCGCGCTCATGAACAGGCGCTCCCTTGGCGTGCGGCGGCGGTTCTCGCGCTCCACCAGCGAGCGGTTCAGGAACGACTTCACGATGCCCTTGCAGTTCTTCGTGGACACGCCGCGATAGCCGAGCGCGATGGCGCGGGGGAACGCGTCGAGGGCGTCGTCGCTCTCGTCGATGAGCATGGGGAGACGGCGGCCCAGCGCGGCGAGGCCGTCGGTGGCGGCGGGATCGAGGGCGATCGCGCGGTGGAGGGGCTGCTCGATGAAGGCGAGCGAAGACCGGAGCCGGGCGAGCGCGGGTGTGCGCAGCATTGCGTCCACCAGGCCCGCGAAGTCGTCCATGGACTTGTACTGCTCGTTGCCGTCGAGGGTGGCGACGTAGGGGCCGGGGACCAGGCGATCCACCGTGGCCGCGATGGCGGTCAGGCGCTCGAGGTCGGCGTCGAGGGCGCCCCCGACCTTTAGCTTGAAGTGGTCCAGGCCGTACCGCGCGATGCACTCCTCCAGGGTCTGCGGCAGGCCGTCGTCGAGCCAGCCGTCCGCCGGCACGTCGGCGGCGGTGATGGGATCGAGGAGGCCGACGGTGTGGCGCACGGCCAGCCGGTCAGGGGGCGTCGCGGATGCCCAGGCCTGAAGGTCCGCGAGCGCGAGACTGCCGTGCACGGCCTCGGGGTGAAGGCCGAGGGCGTTGGCCCGCAGCATGCCCGGCACGTCGAGCCCGGTCAGGCGCCCCGCCGCGTCCGCGAGCGCGCGCTCGAAGAATGACGAGCCGAACGACGCCGTGAGCCCGTTGAGCCCGCGCGCCAGCGCCGAGGCCCTCGCCGCCGCGTAGGCCTCCTGCCAGATCTCGAAGAACGGACGCGGCGCGCGCGCGGCGTCCCGGTAGGCGGCCTCGGCGCCGCGGATCGCCGCCAGCTCGTCCTCGACATTGTCGCGGAACGACTTCCCTGGGTCCTTGTCGAACCACTTGGGCGGGAGATTGTCGGCCGCGTAGCCGCGGCTGCGCCGGCCCTCCTCCGTCTCGACGTCGACGGCGAGGTGGAGGAGGGGAACGTGCGTGAGGGTGACCGCTCCGTAGCGGAAGGGCAGCCGCGTGCGGAGCATGCGGACGTGGAAGGTGGCGGCCTTGAGCGCGAGCTTCACCGGAATGCCGGCATGACCTCCTTCGCCAAGAGCTCGAGCTCGCGCATGATGTGCCGGTGCGGCATCCCCGGGAAGAAGACCCGGCAGATCAGGTGCGTCATCCCGTACTGCTCGACGAAGGGCCTGAGATCGCGGATGATCTGGTCCGGGCTGCCGATCAGGAAGCGGTCCTTCTTGACCTTGTCGAGATCGGTGGCGATGGCGGCGTCGATGAAGGGATGCCGCCATCCGCCCGCGTACTCCTTCCGGTACGAGACCATGATGTGCTGCTCGGCCAGCTCCCGCGCCTGCTTCTCGGTGTCCGCGATGACGACGTCGCGGGTGAGCGGCCAGTCGGTGATGGGCGGGAGGCCGGCGGCGGCCCGGTTGGCCTGGAACTGCGCCTTGCCCTTGAGCAGGCGCGGCAGCTCTCCGGTCGGCCCGGGAATCCAGTTGTCGGCGAGCGTGGCCGCGCGGCGCAGGGTGATGTCGCCCCAACCCCCGATCCAGATGGGCGGCGCGGGCTTCTGCACCGGCTTCGGCTCGAGGCGCCCCTCGACCCGATAGTAGGCGCCCTTGAACGCGATATGGTCCTGGGTCCAGAGTCCCTTCACGATCGCGAGCTGCTCCTCGAAGCGCGCGCCCCGCTTCTCGAGCTCCGCGCCGTACAGCGCGAACTCGTCGGGCTTGTAGCCGATGGCGATGCCCAGCACGAAGCGGCCGTTCGACATCACGTCGAGCAGCGCGCAGTCCTCGGCGAGCCGCGTCGGGTGGTAGAAGGGCGCCACGAGGATGTCGGTGCCCAGGATCATCTTCGACGTGCGGGTGGCGAAGCCCGCGAGGACGGGGAGCGGCGAGGGCCAGTAGTGGTCGACGACGGAGTGGTGCTCCTCCATCCACACGGAGTCGAAGCTCAGGTCCTCCGCCCGCGCGACCTCGGCGAGCGCGTCGGCATAGTAGTGCCCGCCCTCGATGGGTATGAAGCCGAACTTGAGCCTGGCCATGCCGTCCTCTCGAGGCGATCGCGGGCGCTCAGCGGCGATCGGCGTAGGTGGGAAGCTCCGTCACGTGCCGGTGGCACATCTCGCAGCTCGTCAGCTTGCGCGCGCGCGGCGGGGTCGAGCACCGTGCGCGCCCAGGTCCGGAACGACGTCCGCGAGGAGACCCGTCCGGTCCGAGTAGTCGAGGGTGGCCGGGCTCACGCGGCGGCGGGGGCTAGAGCTCCCCCGCCTCCTCGAGCGCCTTCTTGAGCCGCTGACGGTCTTCGGCGCTCACCGGCAAGAGCGGCGGCCGCATGTACGCGTGCTCGATCACGCCCTGCATCACCAGCACTTCCTTGGAGCGGGCGCGGTAGTCGCGCACCGGAGCGGCGAACACCGCGTCCACCACCTTCTGGATGCGGTCCCCCTTCTCGCGCGCGGTCGCCCAGTCGCCGCGCATGGCGGCCGCGTGGACCTCCACGTGCGTCCGCGTGGTGACCGCGCAGGCGCCCAGGAGCGCCCCCTCCGCGCCGAGGAGGTACGACTCCCAGATGAAGTTGTCGTTCCCGGTGAGCACGGTAATGCGCCGCGGGGCCCGGCGGACGACGTCGACGATCTCGCGGAAGCGCTTGGCGTCGAACAGCGCCTCCTTGATGCCGACCACCTGGGGAATCTCGATCAGGCGGAGCAGGGTCTCGTCGTCGAAGGCCACGCCGCCCAGCGCGGGCTGGAGGGTGAAGATCACCATCGGCATCCCCACCGCCTCGGCGATCGCCTTATGGTAACGGTACGGCACCTCGGGATCGAGGGGCTGGCCGAGATACGCGGTGATCGGGAACACGAGGAAGGCATCCGCCCCGGCGTCGCGATACTCGCCCGCATACTTCACGGCCTGGGCGGTGAAGGCGGCGCCGAGCCCGACCACGATCGGGATGTTCTTGCCCGCCAGCTCTTCCTTGTAGATCCGGAGCACGCGCAGCTTCTCGTCGTGCCAGAGATGCGGGCCCTCACCGGTGTCCACGTTCACGGCCACGGCGCGGATGCCCTGGCCCGCGATCCAGCGGATGTACTTCCGGAGCGCCGGCTCGTCGATCTGGGCGTCGGCGGTGAGAGGCAGGACGGTGGCGGGAATGATGCCCTTGAGGTCCCCAATGAGATCGGTCATAGGCGGCTCCTCACTTGTCGCTCGCGAGCTTGCCGTTGTACCCCCAGTTCGACTTCTCCACGTCCTGGAAGACGATGTGGACCTGGTCGGCGGTGGTCTTGCCGATCTTCACCATGGCCTCGGTGATGGCCTGGGTCAGCTCGCGCTTCTGCTGGTCGGTGCGGCCGGCGTACCACTGAATGGTGATGTTCGGCATGGGCTCCTCCCGCGAGATGTGGCTGCGGCGAATTATCCCATGTGCGCGCCGGGGGGGCAACGACGCTTGACGGTTCCGGGGCCCTCCGCTACGGTCATGGGGACCGCGGTGCACCCCCGCGCGCCGTCCCCAAAGGGAGGACAGGACCCCATGCCGATTCCCGTGATGACCGGCTACGTGAACCTGAAAGACGTCCCCGAGGAGAAGATCGGCGACAAGATCACCCGCCGCATCGTGGTGGGCGAAAAGGGCATGGTCGTCTTCTGGCGCATGAAGGCGGGCGCGCACGCCACGCGCCATCAGCATCCGCACGAGCAGATCTTCTGGATGATCTCGGGTCGGATGGAGTTCGATCTGGACGGAGAGAAGCGTACGTGCCGGGCAGGGGACTGCGGGATCGTGCCCGGGAACACGCCGCACGAGGCCTATTTTCCCGAGGACACCGAGGTCATCGATATGTTCGCGCCGCCCCGGGAGGACATGTTCACCGGGCAAGACCTGTATCTTCGAGCGGGCTGAGGGGGCTGAGCCGGGGCGCCGGGGCCTTGACTTCGCGTACGCGAACGGAACAGAATCCCGCCGTCGGGCACCGCCCACACGCGTGCCGTGCCGTTCCTTTCACGGGCGAAAGGAGTAGTGGCATGAGATTCCGGTCGGTCGTTGCCGCATCCGCCATCATCATCCTCGCTTCTGCGTCCCTGGCCTTTGCGCAGTCCGACTGTAAGACCCTGGTCCCCCCGTCACCGTGGGGGCCGAATGACCAGACCGGGGCGACGAACCGCATCACCTCCGCCGTGACGAAGGCCGCCGCTGCCGAGATTCAGGAAGGAAAGGTGATTGAGATGTCCTTTCCCCTGACTGACGGCGTTCCCCTCTTCGGGACGCGTTTCACCAAGACCATCCTCACGGCGACCAGCCTGGCGCCCGGGGCGGCCTACGGGGAGAACCAGCTGACCTACATGGAAGACACCTGGCTCAGCCAGAGCCACGTGGGCACGCATCTGGACGGATTGGGGCACATCGGGCGGAAGGACTGCTACTTCAACCAGACCCCGATGGGCAAGTTCATCAACCAGAACAACATGACCAAGCTCGGCCTGGAGCACCTGAAGTCGTTTGCCACGCGCGGCGTGCTCATCGACGCCGTCAAGGTGTTCCAGGCGGCCGGCAAGTTGAA